>NZ_DAIUJO010000098.1:1545-14093 GCF_036848755.1 Sinomonas sp.
GGGTCCGCGGCCTCGTCATGGCGCTCCCGCCGATCGCGCTCATCGCCTTGTTCATCGGGCTGCCGATCGTGCTCGCCTTCGGCTTCAGCCTGGGGTTCACGGGCGGCCTCAACCGCACCATCGCGGTGATCGGCCAGAACGTCCACGAAGCTGGCGCGGGCCCTACGCTCGGAGCCTATGCCGACGTGTTCCACGACCGCCGCTTCCTCGAGGACCTCCTGGTCACCGTGCTGGTCACGCTTGTCAGCACCGTCGTCGTCGTCCTCCTGGCCGTGGGGATCGGGCTGTACCTCAAGTTCGGGGGCGGGATGCTCGCCAAGCTCCTCTCGGCGCTTGCCGTGGTGCCGCTCTTCATCCCCGTGGTCATCGCGTCGTGGGCGATCCTCGGCTTCTACTCCGCGGACGGCTTCCTCCGGAGCGTCGCCGCCCACTTCGGCGTGGGATTCCCCGTGTGGTCCTACACCATGGTCACCGTGGTGATCGGATCGGTCTGGACGTCGTTGCCGTTCGCGACGCTCCTGGTCGCCTCGGGCCTCCAGTCCGTGCCCCAGGCCATGATCGACGCGGCGCGCGACGCCGGAGCCTCCTTCTGGCGGGTCGTCACGAGCGTCGTGGTCCCCATGGCGGGGGTGCCGATCATCATCGCGACGACGTTCACGGCGATCGGCATCCTCGGCTCGTTCACCGTCCCGTACTTCACCGGCCCGAACTCGCCCAACATGCTCGGCGTCGCGATGTCGAACTACTTCTCGGCGTTCAACCAGCCCCAGCAGGCGGTGGTCATGGCGTTCGTCGTGTTCGCGATCGCTTCCGGGATCGCCGCGGTCTACGTGTGGGCGAACTTCCGTTCGGCCAAGGAAAGCGGGGCAGTGTGATGGCGAACGCTATCCGTGGCGCGGCTGCGCGCGTGCTGGCGGGGTTGTTCGCCGCGGCGCTTGCGGTGTTCGTCGTCGGCCCTCTCGCTTGGCTAGCCCTCCGGGCCTTTGCGGGCTCGTGGACGTACCCCCATCTCCTCCCGGACGCGTGGACCCTCAAGTGGTGGAGCGTCGTCTTCAGCGACCACGCACTCGGCGTGGCCGTGCAGAACTCACTGTTCTTCGCGCCGCTCACCGTGCTCGTCTCCGCCCTCGTGTGCCTCCCGGCCGCTTATGCGTTCGCTCGCTTCGACTTCCCGGGACGCAAGCTGTTCCTCATCGGGATCTTCGCGGCCAACGCCTTCCCCAAGATGGGCCTCTTCGTTTCGCTCGCCGCGCTCTTCTATGCGCTGAATCTCATGAACACCGTGCTCGGCATCCTTGTGGTGCACGTACTCGGCACGGTGGTGTTCATGACGTGGATCCCTTCCGCGGCGTTCGCCGCCGTCCCACGCAGCCTTGAGGAGGCCGCGCGCGATGCGGGGGCGTCGAAGTTGCGGGTGTTCTTCAGCGTCACGCTTCCGATGGCCCTCCCGGGCATCCTCGTGGCGGCGATCATGAGCTTCCTCGCATCCTTCGACGAGGCGCAGGGGACCTACCTGGTCGGCGCGCCCGACTACATGACGATGCCCACCCAGATGTACAGCCTCGTCCTCAACTACCCGACCCAAGTGGCGGCGGTCTTCTCGATCCTGCTCGCGATCCCCTCGGTCGCGCTCCTGCTCGCCGCCCACAAGCACATCGTCGGCGGCCAGCTCGCCGAGGGCTTCCAGATCAAGTAGAGGCACCATGACTACCAACCCCCTCCTGTCCCGCCGAGCGCACACCGAACCAGCGGCCGAGCCTTCCCCGGCATCCGACGCGAGAGAAGCCGTCGGAGGCCTACAGGTCCGAGGTCTGAGCAAGTCGCTTGGCGGACGCACCATCATCGACAGCCTTGACATGGCGGTCGAGCCGGGCGAACTGGTCTCGCTCCTCGGCCCGTCTGGCTGCGGCAAGACGACGACCCTCCGCATGATCGCGGGCTTCCTGGCGCCCGACGCCGGTTCCATCCGGGTGGGCGGGCGCGAGGTCGTGCACCTGGGGCCCGAGCGGCGCCCGAGCGCGATGGTCTTCCAGAACTACGCGCTCTGGCCGCACATGACCGTTGCGAAGAACGTAGGCTTCCCGCTCACGCTGCGCAAGCGGCCGAAGCTGTCCAAGGCTGAGATCGCCTCGCGGGTGGACGCCGCGCTCGAGCTCGTCAACCTGCTCCACCACAGGGATTCCCGTCCCGCACGGATCTCGGGAGGGGAGCAGCAGCGTACCGCCCTGGCCCGCGCGCTCGTCCAGGAGCCCGAACTGCTCCTGCTGGATGAGCCGTTGAGCAACCTCGACGCGAAGCTCCGGGTCAAGGTCCGCGAGGACATCCGCGAGATCCAGCAGCGGCTCGGCATTACGACCCTCATCGTGACGCACGACCAGGAGGAGGCGATGTCGATGTCAGACCGGATCGCTGTCATGAATGCGGGCCGAATCGAGCAGTTCAGCCACCCCGCGGAGCTGTACAGCACCCCGGCCACCGAGTTCGTCGCGACCTTTGTCGGCAGCCTCAACCGGCTTGAGGGCCGTATCCAGAACGGACGGCTCGTCCCTGGCCGCGCGATCGTGGGCATTCGTCCGGAGGACGTCGTGTTCGCAGAGGACCGGGACGACAGGCCAGGCGACGCCGGTCGAGTCGAAGGACACGACGGCGTCCCCGCGACGGTCGAGCGCGTTGTCCCGCGTGGGCACTTCGCCGAGCTCTGCCTGCGGCGCGACGACGCCGAGCTCCGCTGCTTCGTGACGGGAGCACCGCCCCGGGTCGGGGCACGCGGATGGGCGCGCATCGAGAGATGGCTCGAGTTCGAGGATGGGCGCCTCGTACGCGAAGGCGCCGCGGCATGAGCACGCCCGCGCACTCCGCCTCCTCCATGTCCATGGCCCTCCGTCCGCGTCCCTGCGTCACGGCCCATCGCGGCGACGTCGAGCGGCATGTGGAGAACACCCTCGCCGCAGTCCGCTCCGCCGTCGCCGCGGGAGCAGACTTCGTCGAGATCGATGTTCAGGTGACCCGCGACGGCGAAGTCGTCCTCCTCCACGATCCGACCCTCGAACGGCTCTGGGGCGTACCGCGCGCCGTAGCCGAGCTCGCCTGGGCGGATGTGTCGGCGCTCGGCGACGGCGAGGAACGCATCCCGCTCCTCGCGGAGGCGCTCGCCATCGTGGCTGGGACCTCCTCGGTGCTGCTCATCGACGTCGCGGACCCCACGTGCGCCGCCCCAGCGGTCGGCGTCGTCCGAAAGGACACGAGCGGAGCCCGCGTCGCGTGGTGCGGGCATCTCGACGCGATGACGGTCGTGCGCGAGCTCGACCCGGGGGCGAGCGTGTGGCTCCCATGGAACCGCCGCGACCTGCCCCCCGAGGATCTCATCGAGCGCCTGCGCCCGGACGTGGTCAACTCGGAATATCCCGTTCTCACGCCACGCCTCGTGGCGGCTGCCCACCGGTTCGGCGCCCGCGTCGCCTGCTGGACGGTCGACGACGAAGAGGCCATGCGCTGGGTCCTCGCCCTGGGCGTCGACGCTGTGACGACGAACCGCCTCAGCCTGCTGCAGCGGATCGTCGCCGAAGGGCCCGCTGCGTGGGAGGCCGCCCCTCGGCCGGCGCGGCTCGCCGCCGACGAGCTTGTGGCCGCCGCCGCCGTCGCGCACGAACTGGCAGTCTGGGCCATCGAGTTCACGCGCAGTGCCAACCTGGGCGAGGTCGCCTCGAAGGCCCACCCCGCCGACCACGTCACCGAGGTGGATCTCGCGGTCGAGCAGCACGTGAGGGACGTCATCGCGGCCCGCCTCCCCGGCCATCTCGTGGTTGGGGAGGAACTCGGGGGGATGGCCGAACCGGGAGTCCCATGTTGGTACGTGGACCCTGTGGACGGCACGGCGAACCTCGCCAACGGAGTGCCGTGGACCGCGTTCTCCCTTGCGCTGGCCGTCGACCGCGAACCGCTCGTGGCCGTCGTCGGCGATGTGTGGCGCGGCCAGGTGTTCGCAGCCGTTGCAGGCTTCGGCGCGGAACTGGACGGGGTTCGCCTCGACCTGCAGCCTCTCGTGCCCAAGCCCGCGTCGCTCACCGGCGCGGTGGTCGCCACTGAGCTGCTCGGCCACGAGCCGTGGCCCGGGATGGACGCGTTCGGCGCGGAGCTCGCGGACCGGTTCTGCACCCTGCGGGTCATGGGGTCTGGGACCCTGACGCTCGCCGGTGTCGCGGGCGGCCGCGGCGCCGGTGGGGTCATCGATCGGTTCAGCCCCATCGATCACCTCGCCGCGACCCTCATCGTGCGCGAGGCGGGCGGCCTCGTCCTCGACGACGCGGGCGACGAGGCCCTCTGGCCCGAGTCCGGGGGGGTCCTGGTGGCGCGTCCCGAGCACGCCGCGGAGCTGTACGCCGTGTGGTCCGTGGCGCGCCGAGCTGGGAGGGCCGGCCGGGGTGTGGTCTGACCCGCCGCGGGACGGAAGCCTTTCGGCCGAGGTCGCAGCCTGGACGCGGCGCACGCGCTTCGAACTCGTGCGCCGCCTGCCGCTGCCGTTCGCCACCCATCACCCTCAGGGCATGGCTTTCATCGGCGGACGAATCTTCCTCTCGACCGTCGAGATCCTCGAGTCCCCAACCCCGCTGCCCGGCGCCGGCAACGACCCGGCCCAGCGCACCCCGGGTGCCGGCAACGGGCACGTCCTCGTCCTCGAGCCGGACGGGACGCTGGTAGCCGACGTTCCGCTGGGTGAAGGCGACGCCTACCATCCGGGCGGGATCGACTCGGCCGGAGGGCTCCTGTGGGTCCCCGTGGCCGAGTACCGCGCGGACAGCCGGAGTCTGGTGTATGCGATCGACCCCGCCACGCTCGAGGCGAGCCTTCGCTTCACCGTCGACGACCACGTTTCGTGGCTTGCTGCCAACACCGACGCCCGTGCGCTCTACGGGGGGAGTTGGGGCTCGCGGCGGCTGTACAGCTGGTCGCTCGACGGCGTTGCCGAGGCCCGAACGCGGGCGGCGGAGGTCTGGGAGAACCCGAGCCACTACATAGACTTCCAAGACGTCCAGCAGGACGGCGGGGATCGGCTCATCTGCGGCGGCATCGCCGAGCTGCGCGACCCCCGCGGCGAGGTGTTCGAGCTCGGGGGCATCGCCGTCGTCCGTGTGCACGAACGCCGACTGGGCGCAGAGGTGCCCGTGCCAGCCTTCAGCGCAGCTGGCCACACCGTGATGCGCAACCCGTTCGTGCTCACCCGCGGTGAGGCGGGGACCCTTCTGCACACAGTCCCCGATGACGGCGGGGAGGGGCTGATGTCCGAGCTGCTCACCTACCGCGTGGTCGACACCCCTCGGTCAGTGCCACCGAACGGGGTGCTGACTGGGGTGGCGAACGCGGAACTGCCGCGCCGGGACGAGGGCCGCGCCGACGATTCTGAGCAGAGGGAGCGCGGGCACGTCCGGCAGACCTCCGGCACCTGATCTCGTCCGCATGCGGAATGTCGGAGGCATAGGGCAGAGTAGTCTTCGTGACCCAGCCTGCTGTTCCCGCTCCTTCACGCCCGCAACCCACCTCCAGCGGCAAGACCGCCGGCAAGACCAGCGGCAAGCCCGCCGGAAATACAGCCGGCAACATCGCCGAGAAGATCAACAGGATCATCGCCGATGAACTCGGCGTGAAGGCTTGGCAGGTGGCAGCCGCCGTGGGTCTCCTCGACGGCGGATCTACCGTGCCGTTCATCGCCCGCTACCGCAAGGAGATCACCGGAACGCTCGATGACGCGCAGCTTCGGGACCTCGAAGAGCGGCTGCGCTACCTCCGCGAGCTCGAAGACCGCCGGAGCGCGGTGCTCGCGGCCGTCCAGGAGCAGGGCGCCCTCACAGATCAGCTGGGGGACGCCATCCTGCGCGCGGCGACGAAGGCCGAGCTCGAAGACCTGTACCTTCCCTACAAGTCGAAGCGCCGCACGAAGGCGCAGATTGCGCGCGAGGCAGGCCTCGAGCCCCTCGCCGACGCTCTGATTGCGGACCCCACGCGGGTTCCGGACGAGGCAGCGTCCGCGTTCGTGAGCGAGGAGAAGGGCGTGCCGAATGCTGCCGAGGCGCTTGCCGGGGCACGGGCCATCCTGACGGAACGGGTCGGCCAGGACACCGAGCTGGTGCACGAGCTGCGTGAGCGGCTCTGGTCGCGGGGGCGCGTCCGTGCACAGGCGGCGGAGGGCGCGAATCCTGAGCTGGCGGGGAAGTACGCGGACTACGCGGACTACGTGCAGCCGCTCGCGAGCCTCCCGGGCCACCGCGTGCTTGCGCTCCTCCGTGGCGAGCGCGAGGGCGCTCTCACCGTGGCCGTCACCGAGGCTGATCCGCGCGACGAGGCAGGGCTCGACGAAGCTCGTGCCGGGTACGAAAGCGCCGTTTCCCGCTCCCTCGGGATTCGCGGGGGAGCCGAAACCCCGGGCGGGAAGTGGCTTGCGCAGACCGTGCGGATCGCATGGCGGGGACGCCTCCAGCCTCGCCTCGAATCGGACCTCCGCTCGAGGCTCTTCGAAGCGGCCGAGGAGGAGGCGGTCCGGGTGTTCGCCTCGAATCTGCGTGACGTCCTGCTCGCGGCCCCTGCCGGGAACCGTGCCGTGCTCGGTCTCGACCCCGGGCTGCGGACGGGTGTCAAGGTCGCCGTCGTCGACCGGACCGGAAAAGTCGTGGACACCGACACGATCTACCCGCATGCGCCCGCGAAGAAGTGGAAGGAATCCCTCGCGACGCTTGAGGGCCTAGCGCTCAAGCATGGGATCGAGCTGGTGGCCGTCGGAAACGGGACCGCGAGCCGCGAGACGGACAGGCTTGCGGGAGAGCTGCTGGCCCGGCTTGCGGAGCGCGCGACGCCGGATGCCGGCCAGACCGACACCGGCCAGTCCGACGCCGGCCAGGGGAGCGGCGTCCGCGTCAAACCTGCAAAGGTCATCGTGTCCGAGGCAGGCGCTTCGGTCTATTCGGCGTCAGCCCTCGCCTCAGCGGAGCTGCCGGACCTCGACGTGTCACTGCGCGGGGCGGTCTCGATCGCGAGGAGGCTCCAGGATCCCCTCGCGGAACTGGTGAAGATCGAGCCGAAGTCTATCGGGGTCGGGCAGTACCAGCACGACCTCACCCCCGCGAAGCTGGAGCGCTCGCTCGACGCCGTCGTCGAGGACTGCGTCAACGCGGTGGGCGTTGACGTCAACACCGCATCCCCGTCGCTGCTCGCGCGCGTCGCTGGCGTCGGCCCGCTGCTCAGCCGCAGCATCGTCGAATTCCGGGACGCCAACGGTCCGTTTGCGAGCCGCGCCGAGCTCAAGAAGGTCCCGCGGCTCGGCGCGAAGGCGTTCGAGCAGTGCGCAGGCTTCCTCCGCATCACAGGTGGCCCCGAGCCGCTTGACGCCTCGGCCGTTCACCCAGAGGCCTACGGCTTGGCGCACCGCATTCTCGCCGCGGCTGGCGGTGGGGCGGGCGCGGGGCGTGCCGGGTCTCCGGGGGCGGCGACGGCGTCGGCTGTGGCAACCCTCGACCCTGCCCAGTTCGCCGACGAGCGCTTCGGCCTCCCCACGGTCAAAGACGTCATGGCGGAGCTCGTCCGGCCCGGGCGAGACCCCCGGCCGGAGTTCGTGACGGCGGTGCTCAAGGAAGGCGTGGAGACGATCGCGGACCTCAGGCCAGGCATGGTCCTCGAGGGAACCGTGTCCAACGTGGCGGCCTTCGGCGCCTTCGTCGACATCGGGGTCCATCAGGACGGCCTCGTCCACGTCTCGGCCATGAGCTCCAAGTTCGTCTCGGACCCTCGGGAGGTGGTGAAATCCGGGCAGGTCGTCCGCGTCAAGGTGCTCGACGTGGACGCGCCACGCAAGCGCATCTCGCTCTCGCTGCGCCTCGACGACGAGATCTCCAGCCCCGGCGAGGACCGGAAGCCCGCGAGCCGCAACGGTGAGCCGCGGCGCGAAGGGGAGGACCGGCGTCGTCCGCGGAACGACGACGGCGGGCGAGGCGGCGATCCCGCCCGAGGCCGAACGCAGCAGGGGGCGCCCGACACGGCGCTAGCCGAGGCGCTGAGGCGCGCAGGCCTGACGAAGTGAGCGGCTCGGTGACCGCGAGCCTCGCGATCAGCGGGGAACGCGTGACGCTGCGCGACTGGGCGCCAGCGGACGTCGAAGCATACCGGCGATGGATCGTGCCTCCCGAGGGGGGTGGGGTGCACGAGTGGCAGCTCTTCGACGGGCCGTTCTACGGCCGGTGGTCGGCCGACGGCGCGAACCGTTGGTGTGATGGCCTGCTCGGCAAGGCGCACGACGGCGCGTGGCCGCACGTGCGCGAGAACCTCGCGGTCGTGGACGCCGCAACCGGCGAGTTCGTGGGTCAGGTGTCGTGGTACTGGGAGGAGAAGCCGAGCGACCCCTCCTCGGACGGGACGAGGCTCCTTCCGTGGCGCCGCCTCGGTCTGGTGATCTTCGACCCGGTGCACTGGTCGGGCGGGTACGGCACGGAGGCGCTCGAGCTCTGGACGTCCTACCTCTTCGCAGCGACGGACAGCGAGCGGCTCGACTTCGCCACCTGGAGCGGAAACACCGGGATGTGCAGGGTCGGGGAGAAGCTGGGCTTCACCGAAGAGGCCCGTTTCCGCCGAGCCCGGATGGTGCGCGGCGAGCTATACGACGCAGTCGTCTACGCCGTGCTCCGTGAGGAGTGGGCACGCCGGGCCTAGCTTCTTCGATTGGCCAGACGCCGCCCACTCTGGAAGCATTGCAACGGTGTCGTTTCCTACCCGTCCCCGAAAGGACGCCGCCGAAACGCCTGTTTGGCTGAGGCGGCCTCGCCGACGAGCAAGCCCTTGGAGCCGCCCGCCCCTTTGGCTTGCGGGGGCTGTTGCAGTGGCTGCCGTCGTGTTCGCCCTCG
Organism: Sinomonas sp.; assembly: GCF_036848755.1. Lineage (NCBI taxonomy): Bacteria > Bacillati > Actinomycetota > Actinomycetes > Micrococcales > Micrococcaceae > Sinomonas > Sinomonas sp. The sequence goes on from NZ_DAIUJO010000098.1 coordinate 10,428, forward strand.
CAACCGTCCCCGTCGTCGTCATGCTGGCCTGTGGACTTGTCCTCGTTGTCGCCTCCCTCTGGCGCTTGCGTTCCCGCCGTGCCGGCGGCACCGGCGTGGTGCCCATGGCGTTCCTCTGGAGCACTCTCGGAGCCCTCGTCCTGTCCGCCGGCGCTGTTGCCGCGCGCGGCGTGTTTCCGGATGGCCCCGCACCGACCGCGGCTCCCGCGCCGACGGTCCAGCTCGGCTCCAACCCGGCGAAGTTCTCGAGCCCCCTCGGCGACTCGCCGTCGGCCGCGGTGTCGGCGCCGGCCTCGATCCTGGGGAGCGTCTCGCCGTCGTCTGTCCCCAGCCTTTCGCAGGCGGGGTTGACGCCGCAGCCTCCCGCCGCGCTCGCGGCACCTGCGCCTCCCCTGGTCGGGGCCGTTTCCGTCCCGCTCTCGGGGGCGGGGGCCGCGGGGGCAGCGACGTCCGGCGCCGCCCAAGGCAGCACCGCTGCAGCGACGGGCGGTTCGCCCGCCGGCGGGACCTCGGACAACACCGCAGCCAGTGCGCCGGCGTCGCAGACCCCGCTGCCGTCGTCCTCACCGGCCCCGGCCTCGACGCAGCCCGCTTCAGCGGCGGCTTCGGCGAGTGCCTCTGCGGGGAGTACTGCCTCGCCGTCACCCACGCCGTCACCGTCCAAGAGCTGCGGTACGGGCATCGTCGGGGTCGTCGTCTCGCTGCAGGACTGCAGATGAGCTGACGGACTCCCAGAAGCGCTGAAGGTCACCTCCTGCAGGAGGTGACCTTCAGCTTTTTTCGTCCCGAGGGGCGGTGGTGCTAGTTCCCGTCCGCGTCTCCGGGCGCAGGTGCCGACGGGGAGCTTGCGCCAATCACGTGGTGCTGCGGCGCCGGCATCTCCGAGCCGGTCCCCTTGACGGACTTCCACACGATCTCGTTGAAGGTCGTCTCGTCGATCTTGTCCTCGCTGCTCGTGTCCTGGGTCGAGGAAAGAGCAGCGAGCGGAGTATTGGCGGCGTTGACCGCCGTCATGGGATAGCTCGGCTTGACCGCCGAGTACGCGGCGAAGTTCGGGTTCGCCGTGAATGAGGCGCTCATCGGCGTCGCATAGGCGTCGAATTGGGTGAGCGGCCTGAAGCCGGCGATGAGCCCGATCGTCCGGATGATCGACGCCGTGCTGTAGAACGTCGAGTCCACCTTGCCGGTCTGCGTGTACGGGCTGATCGCAAGTGCGAGCGTGCGGTGCGCGTCGACGTGGTCCGGCCCGTTCTGGGCATCATCCTCGGTCACGAAGATGGCCGTGTCCTTCCAGATCGACGAATGCGAGACCGTGTCGACGAGGCGCCCCAGCGCGTAGTCGTTGTCGGCGACATATGCCTGCGGCGTGGGAACGCCGGCCTTGGCGCCCTGCGTGTGGTCGTTCGGAAGCCGGACGAACTGGACCGTCGGAACCGTGCCGGCCGAGACCTGCGCGGAGAAGTCCTTCGCCCACTCGTCGATGCGCGGGGTTCCACAGGTCGTCTTGAGCGGCGCGAACGTGCCCGACGAATCGGGGCAGCTGAGATCGAATCCGCGGTAGGCGCGGTCCGTCTTGGCGTCGAGGATGGGATCCGTGGCGACCGATCCGTTCGCGGTGCTGTTCACGAAGAAGCCGTAGTTGCGGAAGCTGACTCCCGCCTTGTCGAGGCGCTGCCACACGTACGAGTTCGCGGGATCCTGCGCGGCGTCCTCAGGGCTGCTGCTTTCGCTCGGATAGGGTGCCTTGCGGCCCGAGTAGTTGGCCGGCCACATCTGCTCCGCATAGGGGTTGGAGTTGGCCTGCGTGACCCAGTTCCACCCGTTGGCGCTCACCTCCGCGTCCGCGTAGAAGTTGTCGATCGTGGTGAACTGCCTCGCGAGGGCGCGGGCGTTGGGCGCCGAGTCGTCCCCGAAGAGGTTGAGGCTTGGATCGCCATTGCCCTTGCCGAGGCTGCCGAACTCCTGGTCGTAGGTCCGGTTCTCCTTGACCACGTAGATGACGTGCTTGATGGGCGACGCCCCGCCGGGCTGGGCCGGGACGACGGCTCCCACGCCCGTCGTCGTCGCCCGGTTGTTGGCCTTGACCTCCTCGGTGGCTTTCTCAAGCTGACCCCCACTGGGGACGCTGTAGCTGCTGAGCGTGCCCTTGATCATGGAACCGGAATACTGGGTCTCGGCCGTCGCCGCTGTGGAGGTCGGGTCGGGGTGGCCCGGGCCGTCATTCGGCCCCGCGCCCAAGCCCTTCGCGTTGGTGACTAGGAGGCTTCCGCCGCGGAAGGCGAGTGACGAGGGATACCAGGCGCTCGGGATCACCCCGGACACGGTCTTGTCCGCCAGGCTGACCACCGCGACGTCGTTGTTGCCCGAGTTGGCCACGAAGAGCCGCCCGCCCTGCTCGTCGAGTGCGAGGGCGGTCGGGTTGGTGCCCACGGGCGCATCCGCGTAGGGGGAGAGGTTGATCGTCTTGGACGCGCCCGTCGCGGTGTCGACCGCGCTCACGGTGTCCGCGTCCCCGTTGGCGACGAAGAGCGTCTTGCCGTCGCCGGAAATCACGGATTTGTTCGGGTGGAGGCCGACCGCAAGTGTGCGGACGACGGCGGGCTGGGCGCCCGAGACGTCGAGGACAGTCACGTCGGACGCACCTTGATCCGTCACGTACGCGGTGTTGCCGTCGGGGGAGAGGGTCACCGAGAGCGGTTTGCTGCCGACCGGAACGGTCTGGACTGCGCCCGTTGACGTGTCGATGACGGAGACGGCGTCGCCGAGCTGGTCGGCGACGACGAGCCGGCCCCCGTCGGGCGTGACGGCGAGACCCGCCGGGTACAGGTTGAGCGCCTTCCCTGCGGGGGTCTTCGTCGGGAGGGCGAGCGGGGCGCCCTCGGTGAGCTTGCCGCCGTCGTACGAGTAGGTGCGGACCTTTGCATTGGCGGCCGCGCTCGCGTACGCCTTCTTGCCATCAGGGCTCCACGCGAGGCCCATGTAGAGGGACTCTGGGGACTTGTAGGGGAGAGTCTGCTCGACGGCGTGATCGGCGACGTCGACGAGTTGGAGCGACTGCGTGCCCTGGCCGTTGTTGGTCACGAGCAGGCGCGAGCCGTCCGGGGAGAGGGCCGAGTTGAGGGGAAGGTCGCCCAGATCGGTCTGATCGCCCCAGGGCGTGATGCGCTGGCCCGTGGGAGTGACGGCGGTTCCGTCCTGGGACGGACCCGCGACGTGCGGGGCGACCGCGACGGCGACGCCGCCCCCTGCAAGGGCGAGGGCGGTGGTAACGACGATGGTTCGGCGTGCGGTTTTTGACAGTCTCGTCATGCGTGTGACAGTAGGCAGCGAACTTTAACGCCATAGCCCACTTTGATGACGCCCGAGTTGCCCTTCGGAAGCTCTTGGCTCCGCGCGGCACCGACCTCTCGTTGCGCCGTCACTTTCGCAGGGTACACACCCTGCGAAAGTGACGGCGCAACGGGGAACCTCCGCCTGCCCCGCCACGCGGGGACTCCGTTTGCCCTGCGACGGCCGGCATAGCAGAATTGGCCTGTGCGGCATCGTCTTCCGCATGCCCACAACTGAACATGCCTCTGATCTGCGGCGGGAGAGTCCTGCGAGCACGAGCAAGCAGGCGCCGTAGGAGCAACACCTCCCCAGGAATCTCTCAGGCACCTGTACCGC
>NZ_DAIUJO010000099.1:0-13844 GCF_036848755.1 Sinomonas sp.
AGCTCACGATGACGGCGAATCCCGCCATCTGCACGGCGCGCGCCTCGGTTCGGACGGCTGAGGTCTGCGCAAACGGCAGGCTCGGCCGGACTCGGACCTCCTCGACTTCTCGGATCTCGGCGGCTTCGGGCGTCGGCTCGATTGCCTCGGCCGACCGTGGATCTGGCGTCACGCAAGCCTCCTGTACCACTCGCCGTCGTACCCCGCCGGACGGAAACCGAGCGCCTCGTTGATGGCGAGCATGGGCCGATTCTCCTCCGCATTGAACGTGATGACCTTGCGCGCCGTCGGGAACCGTTCCCGGTACGCCTTCAGGTTCGCGAGCTTGATGAGCGTCCCGAGCAGGTGGCCGCGGTGCTCGGGCACGACCAAGGTGTCATCCTGATCCGCGATGTCCTCCTTGCCCGACCTGATCCACAGGGAGGTGTAGGCGACGAGCTCTCCGCTTGCGCGATGCCGTGCGACCGCGTACAGCGGGAGCGTGTTGGCGTCCGAGAGCTGGGCCTCGAGCGAGGCGACCCGGTCCGCGTCCCATTCGGCTGCCTCGTACCGGTCCACGCCGTACGGCACATCGGTCGACATCCTGGCGAGGAGCAAGGCCATCTCAGCCTGGTGCTCGGGGGGCACGCCCTCCCACACGAGGACCTCGTACCCTTCGGCCGCCGCCGTGGCCGCCGATTCGAGCGCCGGCCACCCGCCGTCGTACTCCCCGAGCACGAGCTCGCTGTAGCGCTCCACCTGGCTCAGCTCGAAGCCCGCCGCGCTCGCGAAGGCGACGGCGCGCGAGTCGGCGGGCAGCGCGCCGTACCCCGTGGAAGGGACGACGGCGTCCGGCGCCTCCTCGTCGAAGCCCACCGGATGCTCGGTGAACGAGTTGAGGATGGTCCGGCTGTAGCGGGCGGCCTCCTCGGTTGCGGAAGCGAGGAGGAGCCGGCCGATCCCCCGGCCTGTGAAGTCCTCGAGGACCTCGGCGCGGACCATCGCGCGGTCCCTGTCCTCCTTGAGCGACATCTGGCACCAGCCGCGCCCGACCATCCGCTCGCCGTCGCGCACGAAGAAGAGCGACGTCAGTTCATAGCGGGTGTCCCGCCACACGCCGAGGCGGAAGGCAGGCGGCGAACAGCGATCGTCGTTGCCCCAGATCTGCCGCTCGATCGCGTCGGTCAGGTCCGAGAACTCCCGGAACTCGGCAGCGTCTGCGTCATAGATCGAGGCGGGCAGACGCAGACGCTGCACCCGGTACTGGGAGCTCATGGGGCAAGTTTCACAAACCGTGCCACAAAAGCACAACGCCCCCCGCCGCGGCGGGGGGCGTTGTCGGGGCCGAAGTCAGGCTCAGCCCTCGAGGACGACGCGGGTGGCGTTCGGGTCGACCGGGACGCCCGGGCCGAACGTGGTCGCCACGGTCGCCTTCTGGATGTAGCGGCCCTTCGAAGCCGCCGGCTTGAGGCGGAGCACCTCGTCGAGGGCGGCCGCGTAGTTCTCGGCCAGCTGACGCGACTCGAACGAGGTCTTGCCGATGATGAAGTGCAGGTTCGAGTGCTTGTCGACGCGGAAGTCGATCTTGCCGCCCTTGATGTCCGTCACGGCCTTCGCGACGTCCGGGGTCACCGTGCCGGTCTTGGGGTTCGGCATGAGGTTGCGGGGGCCGAGGATCTTGCCGAGGCGGCCGACCTTGCCCATGAGCTCCGGGGTCGCCACGGCGGCGTCGAAGTCGGTCCAGCCGCCCTGGATGCGCTCGATGAGGTCATCGGAACCGACGACGTCCGCGCCCGCTGCCTCAGCGGCGGCCGCCTTGTCGCCCGTCGCGAAGACGACCACGCGGGCGGTCTTGCCGGTGCCGTGGGGCAGGTTGACCGTGCCGCGGACCATCTGGTCCGCCTTGCGGGGGTCGACGCCGAGCCGGAACGCGACCTCGACGGTCGCGTCAGTCTTCGACGGGTTGATCTCCTTGGCGAGGGCGATGCCCTCTGCTGGCGCGTAGACCTTGCCGGTCTCGATCTTCGCGACCGCTGCCTCGTATGCTTTGCTGCGCTTTGCCATGCTGCTCTCTATCTCCTTGTGCAGTTGTGGTCCCAATGGGCCGCGCTCGGCCCTGCCACGGACGACGGCGGGAATCGCCGCGCCTCTGATGTTTGGTTGTCGGGTCGCTGGCCTCAGCCGATTAACCCTCCGTGCGTTCCTCAGCCCTCGCTGTGCTTCCTTGTCGAGGGCTTCCGGGACTTGCTTCGGGCAAGTGCCTCATCCTTCGGCCCTTACCCTCCGTGCGTTCCTCAGCCCTCGCTGTGCTTCCTTGTCGAGGGCTTCCGGGACTTGCTTCGGGCAAGTGCCTCATCCTTCGGCCCTTACCCTCCGTGCGTTCCTCAGCCCTCGACGGTGATACCCATCGAGCGGGCCGTCCCCGCGATGATCTTCTTCGCGGCCTCGACGTCGTTCGCGTTGAGGTCCTCGAGCTTGGTCTTGGCGATCTCCTCGACCTGGGCGTCGGTGAGCTTCGCGACCTTCACGGTGTGCGGCGTCGCGGAACCCTTGGGGACGCCCGCCGCCTTCTTGATGAGCTCAGCCGCGGGCGGCGTCTTGGTGATGAACGTGAAGGAGCGGTCTTCGTAGACCGTGATCTCCACGGGGATGACGTTGCCGCGCTGGGATTCCGTCGCGGCGTTGTACGCCTTGCAGAATTCCATGATGTTGACACCGTGCTGACCGAGCGCAGGACCGATCGGCGGGGCCGGGTTGGCGGCGCCTGCCTGGATCTGCAGCTTGATGAGGCCGGTGACCTTCTTCTTGGGAGCCATTGAGGATCCTTCTCTTCCATTGCTTCCTGAGCAGCAGGAGCGCCGCCCAGGTGATGACTGCCCTGGCCAGACAGTCGGCCGCCCCGGGGCCGGCAAAGCGGACCGGACCCGGGGCGAAGTCTTGAGTTGTGAATCAGATCTTGGAGACCTGGTTGAACGCGAGGGTGACGGGAGTCTCGCGCTCGAAGATCGAGACCAGCACCACGAGCGTCTGCGACTCGGGCTTGATCTCGGAGATCGTGGCCGGAAGGGTCTCGAACGGGCCTTCCTTGACGATGACGGACTCGCCGACCTCGAAGTCGACACTGACCGGAGCGCTGGGCTGGCGGCCGCCGCCCTTGCCGGACGCCTTGGCCTCGGCCTGCTGCTCCTGCTCGAAGACGGGAGCGAGCATCGTGAAGACCTCGTCGAGCCGCAGCGGCACGGGATTGTGGGCGTTGCCCACGAAGCCGGTCACTCCCGGGGTGTGGCGCACTGCGCCCCACGAGGCGTCGGTGAGATCCATGCGGACGAGCACGTAGCCGGGGATGCGGACGCGCTTGACGATCTTGCGCTGCGCGTTCTTGATCTCGACGACTTCCTCCATGGGGACCTGGATTTCGTAGATGAAATCCTCCATGTCCAGCGTCTGGATGCGCGTCTCGAGATTCGCCTTCACGCGGTTCTCATAGCCAGCGTAGGAGTGGATCACGTACCAGTCGCCCGGCTGGCGGCGCAGCTTGGCCTTGAAGTCCTCGGCGGCCTTCGCGGCGGCTTCGGCAGGATCGACCGGCTCCTCGTCAGCCGAAGGCTCGGCTTCCGCCTCGGTGGTCTCTTCCTCCGCAACCGGCTCAGCCTCGGCAACGGCCTCAGTCTCGGCGGCGGCAGCGCCGTCGTCGTCCGTGGAGTCCTCGGTGCCTTCCTCTGCGGAAGAGTCCTCGTCGAACGCGAGATCGACGTCAGACACCGAAGGCGCCGCCGCGGGCACCGGGGCAGCGTCGCTGAAGACCGCGGCCTCGGGGGCCAGGGCCTCGCGCTCGGTCTCGCTCTCGTGCTCAGACACTTAGTCTCCTGCTCTCCTCTTGCGACTTAAACGCGAATCCGCACACCACGCCGTCGGACCCCCATCCGATCGGGACATGGTCTGCGGAGACCGCTCGCCTACTAGCTCTGCGACGACCCTGTGAAGACCCAGCCAACACCGAGTCCGAGGAGGAAGTCGAGAACGAAGACGATGACCATCATGACCACCACGAACGCCAACACCACGAACGTCATGTTCAGGAGTTCCTGCCGGGTCGGCGTGACGACTTTGCGGAGCTCGCCCACAACCTGGCGGAAGAAGAGAGCGATGCGGCCAAAGAAGCCGAGCTTCTTCGTCTGCTTGGCTGGGCGGCCCTGAGAGCTGCTCGCAGCTGTTTCGGTCACCTGTTCCTCGCTCATCCTGGATGTCTGCGGGATCCCCGCGGACGGTTCGTTGGGTGCTGGAACGCCCCGGGCTACCGGGACACGCCGTGCGCAGGGCAGACAGGACTCGAACCTGCAACCTGCGGTTTTGGAGACCGCTGCGCTACCAATTGCGCCACTACCCTTCGGTCAGAACACCGACTCTCCAGCTTACCAAGGTTCGGACGCAGCCTGGGCCGCACCGAACCTTGGATCGTCCGTACCGGGGCACGGCCGACTGAGGCCTTGTTTCTGATACCGGTGGTCCAGTCTACGCACAATCGCGCCCCGCGTCGAACCAGGGCCCTCTGTACCGCACTGACCGCCTAGAGTAGAGGCGCGGGGTTTCGGCCCCTCCAAACCAAAGCCACGCCCTTGTCACGCCCATCGAAAGTCAGGAAGAGCCCATGACCTCCGCCCGTGTGTCCCAGCGCATCGGATCCATCGCCGAGTCCGCGACCTTGGCCGTCGATGCGAAGGCGAAGGCACTCAAGGCGGCGGGGAGGCCCGTGATCGGCTTCGGCGCGGGCGAACCTGACTTCCCGACCCCGGACTACATCGTGGAGGCTGCGATCGAGGCAGCCCGTCAGCCGCGCTTCCACCACTACTCCCCCGCCGGGGGGCTCCCCGAGCTCAAGCAGGCGATCGCCGAGAAGACGCTCCGCGACTCGGGCTATGAGACCTCACCGTCCCAGGTTCTCGTGACGAACGGCGGCAAGCAGGCCGTCTACAACACGTTCGCAACGCTCCTCGACCCCGGCGACGAGGTCCTGCTCCCCACCCCCTACTGGACCACCTACCCCGAGGCGATCCGGCTGGCCGGCGGCGTGCCGGTCGAGGTCTTCGCCGGTCCGGAGCAGGGATACCTCGTGACCGTCGATCAGCTCGAGGCAGCGCTCACCGAGCGCACCAAGATCCTCCTGTTCGTCTCCCCGTCCAACCCCACGGGCGCCGTCTACGAACCCGCACAGGTCAAGGAGATCGGCGAGTGGGCCGCGTCGAAGGGCCTGTGGGTCGTCACCGATGAGATCTACGAGCACCTCACGTATGACGGCGTCCCGTTCACGTCGATCGCTACGGCCGCGCCCGCCCTCGGGGACAAGGTCGTAATCCTCAACGGCGTCGCCAAGACGTATGCCATGACCGGGTGGCGCGTCGGCTGGATGATCGGGCCTGCCGACGTCATCAAGGCGGCCACCAACCTGCAGTCCCACGCGACATCGAACGTCTCGAACGTGTCCCAGATGGCCGCCCTCGCCGCGGTCTCGGGGCCGCTCGATGCCGTCGAGGAGATGAAGGTGGCGTTCGACCGCCGCCGTCGCGCGATGGTCGAGCGGCTCTCCTCCATCGCGGGCGTCGACTGCCCGACGCCGCATGGCGCCTTCTACGCCTACCCCGACGTGCGCGGGCTGCTCGGCAAGGAGATCGGCGGCGTTCGACCGACGACGTCCGCCCAGCTCGCCGCGCTGATCCTCGACAAGGTCGAGGTCGCGATCGTTCCCGGGGAAGCGTTCGGACCGAGCGGCTTCGTCCGTCTTTCCTACGCGCTGGGCGACGACGACCTCGCCGAGGGCGTCGGCCGCATCCAGGAGTTCTTGGGCACGGCGCACTAGGCCGGGGAGAGCAGCGGCAGGCCGGCGGACCCGTCCGCCGGCCGTCGGTCGTTCACCGGCGTCGTCAATCCCGTCGCCGGTGGGGGCCGAGGACCTTCGGTCTGGGCTCAGGTTGCCCGTCTCCTCGAGTCCTCCGGCGCGGCAGTTCGCACCGTGATCACCGGCACTCCGAACGACGCCGGACGGCTCGCCTCCGAGGCCGCAGCGCGCGGGGACGCCGTGGTCGCCGTCGGCGGCGACGGGATGGCGAGAGATGTCGCTGACGCCGTCTCTCGCGCCGGCGGCCTGTTCGGACTCGTCCCAGCGGGCCGGGGCAACGGTCTCGCGGCCAAGCTCGGCCTCCCTGGCGCCGCCGGCGAAACGGTGCGGACGCTCCTGAGCGGGCCCGAGCGGACCATCGATCTGCTCGAGGTGGGCGGCCGCCTCGCTCCGGGCAACGCGTACACGGGGCTCGACGCCGTCGCGAACCTCATGATGAACGACTCGCGCATCCCCTCCGCCATCGCCTACCGCGTGGCGCCCGTCCTCGCCGTCGTCGGTTGGAAGCCTGCGGACTTCGCACTGGAGATCGACGGCACACGGCACAGCATCCGGGCGCACCTCGTGGTGATGGCGAACTCGGGCCGCTACGGTCATGGGCTCGACATCGTCCCGGACGCCGTCCTGGACGATGGGCTCATCCACGTGCTCGTCGCCGGGGCGGAGATCCCGAAGTGGAGCGTCGCACGCTTCATGCGGCTCGCGGAATCCGGCGCGCACGTCGACGAGCCCGGCGTCCGCCGCTTCACAGGACGCCGCGTCACGGTCTCCGCCGACCGGGCGTTGCCCCTCTGCGTGGACGGAGACGGGGCCGGCCGACTGCCAGCGACCGTCGAGATCAGGCCGAGGGCCCTCCGAGTCATCGCACCCTGAGACCCGTAGGGCCGCCGCGCCGCATCGGCTACCAGATGCGGCGGTCCGCGGCCCAGCGGCTCAGTTCGTGCCGGTTCGTCAGCTGGAGCTTGCGGAGGACAGCCGAGACGTGGGTCTCGACCGTCTTGACCGAGATGAACAGCTCCTTGGCGACCTCCTTGTACGAGTACCCGCGGGCGATCAGCCGCATGACCTCGAGCTCGCGGGCGGAGAGCCTGTCGAGCTCGTCGTCGGCCACGGCCGAGGTGCCGAAGGCGTCGAGGACGAAGCCCGCGAGGCGCGGGGAGAAGACGGCGTCGCCTTCGGCCACGCGGAGCACAGCGTCGGTGATCTGGGGGCCGGAGGCGGTCTTCGTCACGTAGCCGCGGGCGCCGGCCCGTATCACTGAGACCACGTCCTCCGCGGCATCCGAGACGCTCAGGGCCAGGAACCGGACGCGCGGGAGGAGCGAAGCGGACCGGGCCAGCACCTCGCGTCCTCCCCCGCCGAGACCGCCCGGCAGATGGACGTCGAGGAGCACGACCTGCGGGCGGAGCTCCTCGATGACCGCGACGGCGTCCTCGACCGTGCCGGCCTCCCCGACGACGCGGACGCGGTCGTCGAGGTCCGCCTTGAGACCGGAGCGGAAGATCGTGTGATCGTCGACGATGACGACCGAGACCGGCTCATTCATGGTTCCTCCGTTCCCGCGCCGGGCAGGTGCAGGCGCACTTCCGTCCCTCCAGCCCCGGACGCAATCGTCGCTTCGCCGCCGTGCCGCCGCATGCGGCCCACGATCGACTCGCGCACCCCCAGGCGGTCGCTCGGCACCTCGTCCAGCTCGAACCCCGGCCCGCGATCCTTCACGAACACGTCGATGCCCTCCTCGCCCGCCTCGGCGTAGACCGACACCGGGCTGCCCCCGTGCCGCGCGGCGTTGAGCATTGCTTCGCGCGCCGCCTGCAGGAGCGCCTCGGGCCGTTCGCGGTGCTCCCCGTCGAGCGGGGCGTCCCCTACGCAGACGACGTCGACCGGCTGGCCGTGCGCGTCCTCCACCTCGGCTGCGAGAGCCCTGAGGCGATCAGTGAACGTCCCCTCGCCCTTGCGCGCGTCGCGATAGAGCCATTCGCGCAGTTCCCGTTCCTGGGCCCGGGCGAGCCGCATCACGTCGGCTTCGCTCCCGGCACGGCGCTGGATGAGCGCGAGGGTCTGGAGGACGGAGTCGTGGAGGTGCGCCGCGATCTCGGCTCGTTCCTCCTCCCGCACGCGGGCCGCGCGTTCGGCGGCGAGGTCTCGCCAGAACTTGAGGCCCCACGGCAGGAGCACGAGCGCCACGCCCGCCAGAACCGCGAGCGAGGCGACGAGGGCCAGGCCCAGGACGTTCCACTGGCTGCCCGAGACCGCGAGCGCAACGCCCGCCACCACGAGCGCAAGGCCGGCACCGAGCCGCAGCCCACCGTTCCACCGGCCGCCCCCAGCGCCGCGGACAAGCTGCTCGCGCCGCGAATCGTCGAGCTGCATCCACGCGAGGGCAGCGCCGCCGAGGATCGCGGCGACCGGGACGATGACCCCGAGCGGTACGTCGAACCCGAGCAGGCGGCTGCCGAGTCCCACGGCCGCGAGGAGCAGGACGGCGCCGAGCAGCATCTCGCGCGCGTGCCCCGCGAGGCGCCTCGCACGCCGCACCTGCCCTGGCGACGGGGGCGCCGCCGTCGTCTGCGGAGCGGGTGGCTGACTCACGGCGGGCGCAATGGGCGACGCCGGCCGGCGTCCGGCCCGGCGGGCCGCCTCGGCCGCCGTGGGCACCATGATCCAGAGCCACGCGTAGAAGACGATGCCCGCTCCGCCGAGCAGCGACGCGAGGACCATGACCCAGCGGACGACGTCGGCCCGCATCCCGAGATGCCGGGCAAGACCAGAGCAGACGCCCGCGACGATCCGATCCTCGCCGCGCACGAGCGGCGGACGGATCTGAACGGTGTCCATGCCACCAATCCAAGCACGATCAAGGCGTCCAGGGGTCCAGAATCGGGGTTCCCCGGGGGCAGATCAGGGTGCTTTCAGGGTTTCACCCCATGGGGAGCGACGACCTCCCACGGAAGGATGGAGGCATGAGCACGGAACAGACTCCAGGGGGCCAAGAGATTCCCGAGGGCCCCAGCGCCCCCGCCTCCGGCCAGCCCACGGGACAGCTTCCCGGCAAAGCCGGATCGGACTTCTTCGGCTGGATCCGACGACTCCGCATCACGCGCGGACCCGACCGGTGGGCCGGCGGAGTCGCGAGCGGCCTCGCACACCGATGGGGCGTCGACCCCGTCGTGGTCCGCGGCCTCTTCATCGTGGCAGCGATCTTCCTCGGCATCGGCGTCCTCGCCTATGGTGTCCTGTGGCTGCTGCTCCCCGAGCCCGACGGCCGCATCCACTGCCAGGAGGCTATGCGCGGCCATTGGACGGCTGGAATGACCGGCGGCCTCATCGCAACGGTCCTCGGTCTTGGCGGGGCGCGCGCCGGATTCTGGTTCGGGGACGCGCGTGGCGCCGGGCCCTTCTGGGCGGTCTTCTGGATCGGCGCCGCGGCGCTCGCGATCTTCAGCATCTCGCGGTCGCGGCGACGCCGGCGCTACGGATGGTACGGCTACGGGTCCGGCGGCCGCCCGGAGCACGGCGCGACTGCCGACCAAGGGGCCCCTCAGCCGGGCGACGCCAGGACTCAGGAACCCTACGCCGGTGGGCCCTACGCGACCGGGCACTACGCGACCGGGCCCTACGCGAGCGGGCCTAACGCCATCGGGCCCTACGCCGGCACCTATGCGGGCGGCTCCCACGCGGGCGCCTCCGGCCCCGCCGATGAAGGCATCCCGACGGCCCCGGGCGCTCCCCCCACTGCTCGCGCCACGGCCGTGCGCGCCCATCGTCGAGGTCCAGGCGGCCCGTTCGCCGCCGTCGTCGTCGGCGCCGCCGTGCTCGTCTCGGGCGGACTGCTCGCACTGCAGCTCGCCGGGGCCGCCGTCGTCGACCCGAGCACCGGCGCCTTGTGGGCCATCGGTGCCGCCATCCTCGGAGTGGGGATCATCGTCGCGGGGCTCCGGGGCCGCTCGGGCGGCATCCTCTCGTTCCTCGCGATCGTCGCCCTCGCCCTCGCGGCCATGACCCAGCCGGCCTACGAACTGAGCCGCCCGCGTAACGCGGTGAACCTCGCCCCCGCCAGCGTCCAGCAGGCTCAGGCGGGGTACCACGTCACCGGGGCCGCGGGGCAACTCGACCTGAGCGCTCTCGACACGTCCGGCCCCCTCTCCACGAGCGCGACGGTTCCCGTCGACGCGACCATGAGTCAGCTGCACATCCGCATCCCCAAGGACGTGCCCGTGCGGGTCGAGGCGGACGCGACGATGAGCAACGTCCAGTTCGGCGACAAGTCGATCGCCGGGTTCGGAACCACGGGCTCGGAAACCTACAACGCGGGCCGTCCGGGCGGGACCCTTGTGGTGGCGGTGCACGCGACCATGAGCAACGTCGACATCGAGCAGGAGCAATGAGATGAGCACCAACGAGATCGGCAAGCACGGCCCGAGTGTGGGCACCATCGTCTGGGGAGCCGTCGTGGTCGCAATAGCGGGGCTGCTCGTCTCAAGCCGCCTCGGATGGTTCACGGTCGATCCCGGGGTGGCCGCGGTAGCGCTGCTCATCCTCGCGGGCCTCGGCCTCGTGGTCGGCGGCGGACTCGCGGCCGCCAGGAGCCGGCGCGCGCTCGACGGCGGGGAGCCGCCCCGCCAGGAGCCGCAGGCGCAGCGCCCGAGCCCTTACGAGACACGCCCCCACGAGAGCCCCTACCAGGGACCCGGCCCGTACACGCCGAACGACTCTTACAACGCGGAGCCGCCCGCGCAAGACTGAACTCATCGGCACGGACCAGCGCCACTCATCTCGCATCGCAACCTAGGAGACACCATGGACTCGTTCTTCAACGCCATCCGATCCACCGGCCTGCGCCGGAGCCCCCGACGACTGCTCGGCGGCGTTCTGGGCGGTCTGGCCGAGAGGCTCAACGTCGACGTCACGTTCGTCAGAATCATCTTCATCGTCCTGTGCTTCCTCCCCGGACCGGCCGTCCTGGCGTACGTGGTCGCGTGGGCGCTCCTCCCGGATCCGAACGGAGCGATCATCCTAGAGCGGCTGGTCGGCGGCGGAGGAAGCCGCGGGGCCGTGCGGGGACCGGGCGAAGGCCCCGGCGCACCGACGGCCTGACGGACCGGTTGCGGCCGGGACCACCAGATCGGGCCAAAGCCGCGCACCACATTCTGCAGCGCAGCGGACGACGGCGGGGAGCACCCGGCGTCGTCCGCTGTGCTGTGCATCACGCATCCCGCGCGGCTAGAATCGGCTTGGCTCAACGGGGCGCCGAAGCTACCCACCACGGCCCGCCGCCCACCCCGGCCGGCCGCACCCACGCGGAAAGGCCCTGAATGAAGATCGGCATCCTCACCTCCGGAGGCGACTGCCCCGGCCTCAACGCGGTCATCCGCGGCGCCGTCCTCAAAGGAATCGCGGTTCACGGCCAGGAGTTCGTCGGCTACCGAGACGGCTGGCGTGGAGTCGTCGAGGGGGACATCATCGACATCCCCCGCACCATGGTGCGGGGCATCTCGAAGCAGGGCGGCACGATCCTCGGAACCTCGCGCACGAACCCGTTCGAGAACGGAGGCGGTCCGGAGGTCATCAAGGGCCACATGGACCGTCTCGGGATCGACGCCATGATCGCGATCGGTGGCGAAGGAACGCTCGCGGCGGCGAAGCGCCTCACCGATGCGGGGATCAGGATCGTCGGCGTCCCGAAGACCATCGACAACGACCTCGACGCGACGGACTACACGTTCGGCTTCGACACCGCGGTCGAAATTGCCACGGAGGCGATCGACCGACTCCGGACCACGGGAGAGTCGCACCACCGCTGCATGGTCGCCGAGGTCATGGGCCGCCATGTCGGCTGGATCGCTCTGCATTCGGGAATGGCCTCGGGGGCCCACGCGATCCTCATCCCCGAGCAGCGGGTGAGCATCGACCAGATCGTCGAATGGGTCAAGCTGGCCCACGATCGCGGACGCGCGCCGCTCGTCGTCGTCGCCGAGGGCTTCACGACCGACACCATGGACGAGGCCCATTCGGAGCGAGGCCTCGATACGTTCGGCCGCCCCCGCCTCGGGGGCATCGGGGAGCGGCTCGCCCCCGAGATCGAGGCTCGAACGGGGATCGAGACCCGGGCGACCGTCCTCGGCCACATCCAGCGCGGCGGCGTGCCGACCGCGTTCGACCGGGTGCTCGCGACGCGCCTCGGCATGGCCGCTATCGACTCCGTGGTCGAAGGCCGGTGGGGCACCATGGTCTCGCTCAACGGCACGGACATCGTGCACGTCGGGTTCGAAGCGGCTCTGGGCCGGCTCAAGACCGTCCCCCAGGACCGCTACGACGAGGCCCGGGTCCTGTTCGGGTAGATGGGCGATACCTTCCACGAAGGAAGCCGCGGCATCGTCCGGCTCGCGTGGGCCCGCCGGCTGGGCCTTCCGGACCTTTCCTTCTCGGACGACGGCGGCCGCCTCCTGGGCTTCCGCGACAGCTCCCGGGAGCTCATCGCCGTCGAGCTCTTCGGGCAGCTCGCGCTCTCCGGACCGACCGAACTCGTGAACGCGGCCGCGGACCTGCCCGACGAGGACCTGCTCGGCGGCGGCGCGCTCCTCCGGGCCGCGGGACCCGGTGCCCACGCCCTCAGCACGGCAGTCCTCGGCTTCGCCGACGACCTGCCCCTCTTCCAGCCCGAGACCGAGCCCGAAGTGTCGCGCGGCAACCCCGAGGCCGTCGAGCTCGAGACCCGCTGCCCTCCGGACGACGTGAGTTCGGCGGGGATCGAGCGCCGAGAGCACCGGTTCACGCTCATGCACGACGACGCCCCGGTCGCGTGCGCGGCGTACACCGTCCGCGAGGGCCTCCTCGCAGACCTAGGCATCCTCGTGGCACCCGGGTTCCGGGAGCGGGGCCTCGGCACCTTCATGGTGCGGCTCGTGGCCCACGAAGCGCTCGCCGAGGGGCTTCTCGTGCAGGTCGAGGCCCAGGAGCAGAACGTCGCCGCGCTCCGGCTCGCGGACGCTGTGGGTGTGGCGCCCTCGGGAAGGGTCGCGTCGGTGAAGCTACGGAATCGCTGAGCAATCCCTGCGCCCCGCTTCACCTTGCCGGGGCACCCGCTCTCGGGCCCCTTCAGTGGAGGAATTCGCCCTCAGTGGCCGAACTCGTTCGGGTCGGCGGCGCTCGGCCCGGTTCCGTCGAGGGCGTCGAGGCTCCGGATCTCCTCCGGCGTGAGGTTGAAGTCGAACACGGCAAGATTCGCCTCGAGCCGCTCGCGCGAGGCCGACTTCGGGATGGCCACGAGCCCCTGCTGCGTGTGCCAACGCAGGATGGCCTGGGCCGGCGACACGCCGTGTGCCTCTGCGACAGCCGCGACGGCGGGCTCTGAGAGGAGCTCTTGGCCCCGGCCGATCGGACTGTACGATTCCGTCACGATCGCGTGCGCCTGATGATAGGCGCGCGCACGGTGCTGGACCCAGTAGGGGCTGAGCTGGATCTGGTCCACGTCGGGGCCGACGCCGGTCGCGCCGATGATGGCGTCGAGGTGCTCTGGCGTGAAGTTGGAGACCCCGATCGAGCGGACCTTGCCCTGCTCGCGCAGCGCGATGAGCCCCTCCCAGGCCTCGACGAAGGTGCCCTGACCCGGGTTGGGCCAGTGGACGAGGAAGAGGTCGAGGTAGTCGACGCCCAGCCGCCGGACTGCGTTGTCCCACGCCTCCCGCACTCCGTCGACGCTGTGCCAGGCCCGGTTGAACTTCGTCGTGATGAAGA
This sequence comes from Sinomonas sp., assembly GCF_036848755.1. Lineage (NCBI taxonomy): Bacteria > Bacillati > Actinomycetota > Actinomycetes > Micrococcales > Micrococcaceae > Sinomonas > Sinomonas sp. Next base: position 13,610 of record NZ_DAIUJO010000099.1, read on the forward strand.
CGTCCTCACGAGGAAGGCCCGAACGGCGGATGCCCTCGCCCACACCCTCCTCGTTGCCGTAGTTCTCCGCCGTGTCGACGTGCCGGTAGCCCAGCTCGAACGCCGTGGCGACGACTTCCGCCGCCTCCTCGTTGCCGAGCGGCCAGGTGCCGAGGCCAAGCTGCGGGATGGCATGTCCGGAGGCGAGCTGGATGAGCGGTGCCGAAGAAGTCATAGGCCCAGCCTAGGGTCGGTC
>NZ_DAIUJO010000100.1:0-13786 GCF_036848755.1 Sinomonas sp.
CACCGAAGGCCCCAGGGAGGAGCAAGCTATAGATTTACGTGCCCGTAAATGGCTTGGAAGCTCGACCCGGGGGTCGGGCTTCTGGCACACTGGCGTGTGAGTCCCCGAGGTTCGGGGTCGCTGCGCTGGGCCGGGAGGAGCGTCATGGGCGAGGCCAAGGCGGTACGGCGCCTGGGCAAGTCGCGCCGTGACAACGAGCGGGGCGGCCGCAAGGAGTACATCAAGGTCTGGTGCTCCCCGGAGGAGAAGGCCGCTGTCGTGGTCAAGGCCGAGCAGCAGGGTGTGACGCCGCCGCGCCTGCTGTTCGAGAGCGCCATGGCGCAGCCGGGGGAGACTGCTTTCGACCGGCGGAACCTCGCGCAGGAGCTGCTGGGGATCCGGACCCTTCTCGGGGCTGTGTCGAACAACGTGAACCAGATCGCCCGGCACGCGAACGCCACCGGAGAATTCCCCGATGACGCGGCCGCGGCGGTGGCCGCTGCGCGTCGTCTCATGGCCCGCATTGACGAGGCTGTGGTGCAGGTGATGCGCCCGTGATCCCGAATGTCACCAAGGGTGACCGCATGGTCGGGCTGATCAATTACCTGGTGGGCCCGGGACGTGCGAACGAGCACAAGGACCAGCGGCTGATCGCGGCGTCCGAGTCGATCGTCAGTGTAGAGGTCGGGCAGCGCCTGGACGCCGAGGCGGCCCTTGTACTCGGCCGTGAGATGGACATTCCCAAGTCCGTCTTCGGTGCCGGCAGGGAAGGGGCCAGGCACGTCTTCCACGTCTCGCTGAGCCTGCCTGCCGATGAGGGACGGCTCAGTGATGAAGCGTGGGGGAAGATCGCCCGCGGCTTCGCGGAGAAGATGGGTTTCACCGGCAGCGACGGCAAGCCGCCGTGCCGGTGGATCGCCATCCACCACGGGTCCAGCAAGGCGGGCAATGACCACATCCACCTTGCCGTCTCCATGGTCCGGGAGGACGGCACCCGGTGGAGCCAGCACAAGGACTTCAAGCGCGCCCAGGACGCCTGCGCGGAGCTCGAGGAGGAGCACGGTCTGCGCGTCGTGCGCGGGCTGCATGCCGAGCGCGGCTACCACCCCAAGGAACGGGAGCGCGCCGTCGCGATGGGCGTGGCAGAGCTGGACCGTGACCGGCTCCAGCGCGTCCTGCGGGCGGCGTCCACGGCGAGCGTGGACGAGGCCGAGTTCGTCCGGCGCCTGCGCCGTTGCGGGGTCCTCGTGCGACCCCGCTTCGCCCAGGGCGGCATCGGGGCCGTTGCCGGCTATTCAGTCGCTCTCCGGCCGGAGAGCAAGGCGGGGAAGCCGGTGTGGTTCGGCGGCGGAAGGATCGCCCGGGACCTGGCCCTGCCGCAGCTGCGCAAGGGGTGGAACGTCACGGACGAGACCGTGGCCGCAGCCCTTGTCGAATGGCAGGCGGCCGCCCAGGGGAAGCGCCCGACCGCCGAGGGCCGCGAGGTCCACGAGCCCACTGCCGCCGAGTGGGAGAAGGCCACCGCCGAAGTCGGACAGCTCTACGAGCGGATGAAGGCGATTCCGCTCGACGATGAGGCCCTCTGGGCCCAGGTCGCGCGCGAAACCTCCGGTGCCTTCGCCGCCTGGAGCCTGCGCACCGAGGCGGTGCCCGGGCCGCTGGCGGACACCGCCAAGGCGCTGGCCCGCACGGCCCAGCTGCGCCGCTTCCCGCCCCGGGTCGAGCACGCGCCGATGCCGAGCGCGAAGGGCGCGTGCATGCTGCTCATGCAGACCTCCGTGGGGCCGTCCACGGCAGCCGGGCACGCCCTGCTGCTGGCGCAGCTGCGCAACACCATGCGCGCCATCCACGACATGCACAAGACCGCCGGCAGGCTCGGCGACGCCGAGCGGGTCAGGGCCGCGGCCATGGACAAGCTCACCATCGTCCGCGGAGACCTCCAGGCCCTCCAGACCCAGCACGCGACCGCGCAGGCCCCGCCCTCCGCCGGGTCCCGCTGGCTCGCCGCTGCCCCGCGCGTGGAGAGCGAGGAGGAGAAGGTGCAGCGCCTCGTCGCCCAGGCATTCCCTGGGGCACCGACCCAGGCTCCTGGGGCCGCCCCGGAGCGGACCGTGGGGCCCGAGCCCACGCCCGGCAGGGACAAGGACCGAGGACGGGGCCGCTGACCATGCCGGCAGGGCCGCTCCCCAGTCATGAGCGGCGGCCGGCTGGCTCCAGGGGACTGTCTCGCGTCCGTTGACCTGCGGCCGTTCGGATCGGGCTGTGCCCCCAGTGCCCGGCTACCTGGTACCGGGTGCTCGGAGTCGGTGGAGCCGGCTCCAGCGGCGCTGGTGTGGGGCCAGATCGGGGTGGCAGTGGTTCTGGTGCAGCCTCATCAGGGCCTCCAGCGTCGGCGGGCCGGTCCGTGTGCGGTCGAAGGCGCACAGTGCGGTGATGGGGTGGGCCTTCATGAGTGTTCCGGCCTCGTCCTCCCACCGGGTCCATGCCTCCAGCTGCTCCGGGCGTGAGGCAAGGGCCGTGTTGTCGGCGGCGATGCACAGGCCGGTGTAGCCCAGGGCGGCCGCCTCTGCCAGGGTGGCTTCGAAGGCGGCGCGCGTCCAGGTGGGGTCGATGACGCGGGTGCTGCCGTAGGCCTCGGCGGTGCTCAGGAGCAGGAGGTCGCCGCGTTCGAGCAGGCGCTTGGGCCAGCGGCTGGCCTTGGGTCCTCGCTGATGAGGATCTGCCGTTCACCGCGGATGTGCCCCTGCACCAGGAACGAGGCGACGCGTCCTTCGAACTCTGCTAGGCCGGGGTAGGCCCAGGCGAGGTGTCGGGCGGGGCCGGGGGCCGCGGCCGTCGGGAGGCCGGTGTGTGCGCGCAAAAGGGGGGCCCTTCTCGGGATGCGGTGCGGGTGGCCAGTTCCGTCGCAGCCGCTGCCCCGGCGCGCCCTCGTCTGGACGTTGCCGGCCATGCTAGCGCGACGGTGGGCGGGGAGCTTGGGCCATTGGGCCTGTTCCGGCTGGATCCATTGGCGCTCGGCGCCGGCGGCGGTGTTGGTTCTGGTGGGGGGGCTCAGTCGAGCTTCTCTCCGGTGCCGGGGGACTTCGTGGCGGTGGCGAGGGTGGGGGCGTATCCGGTGGCGGCGGCCTCGATGGTGATGGTGACCTGATTGGTGGAGGTGCGGTAGAGGCTGTACTTGTTCTCGGGGTAGTGGCCGGGGCCGGTTCCGTTGTCGAAGTAGATGGTCTGGGACTGCTGGGGGGCGAGGGTGAGGCCGTCGAGCTTCTGGTAGTAGGACTCGGTCTTGCCGGTGGCGGTGTCCTTCATCGTGTAGTAGGCCTGCAGGCCGGTCATCGGCTGGGCTGTGGTGTTGGTGAGGGTGAACTGGATCCGGTCGGGGACGGGGGCCTTGGTGGTGGGGTCGGTGTTGTTCTCGGCGATGGCGTCGGCGATGGCGAGGCCGGTCTTGGTGCCGGTGGTGGGGATGGGGTTGGAGGTGGCGGGCAGGACCGTGGCGGCCGGTGCCGAGCTCGCGGGGGCCGGGCTGGATGCGGTGGCGCTGCAGCCGGTGAGCGCGGCGAGGCCGATCAGGGCGGCGGCGAAGGCGGCTGCGGGGCGGTGGGGGGTGGGCATCAGTTGGCCTTTCGTAGGAGGGTCTTCTTGCGGCCTGCTGCGAGGGCGGCGAGGGCGGCGGCGGCGAGGCCGGCCAGGAGCCAGAGGGTGTTGTTGAATGTCCCGGCCCACACCTGCGTGAGGGGCTGCTGGTTGTACTGGTTCTTGATGCCGAGGTAGGCGAAGGCGGCTCGTTCGTACTGCTTGGTCAGGGAGGTCTGCTCGATGAGGTCGCGGGCGGTCTCGTAGCCGGTGAAGTGGGCCATGACGGCCTGTTCGTGGGCCTTGTCGACCTGGAGGCTGGCGAAGAGGCCGCCGGGGACCTGGTTGTCGGGGTCCATGGTGTCCCCGATCTGGGGGATGACCAGAACCACGGTGAGCCAGAGGACGAGGGCGATGACGAGGCCGGTGCCGGGGCGGCGGCCGAGGGAGGCCAGGGCCATGGCGGCCAGGGTCCACAGGGTGAGGTAGGCGGCAGTGTGGGCTGCGGCGAAGGCGAGCCGGGCGTAGTCGGCGCCCTGAAGGGGGGCGTCGGCCACGAGCAGGAGGGTGGCGGTGATGACGGTGAACAGGGCGGCGGAGACGGCGGTCCAGACCAGGGCGGCGGCGAGGGCCTTGCCGCCGATCAGGGCGTGCCTGCGCAGGGGCCGGGTGAGCAGCAGCGGGAGGGTCTGGCCTTCCCTCTCCCGGGCGATCATGGTGTGGCCCAGGACGAGGGCGAAGAGGCTGCCGACGATCTCGAGGTACTCGATGCCGGCGCGGAGCATCTGCAGGGGGAACAGCTGCGGTGCCGGGGCGGTGACGGGGCTGCCGGCGGCCGTGAGCGCATCGACGTAGCGGTGGTAGTCGGCGAGCTTGACCCTGAAGTCCGCCGAGGCGACCACCACCGAGATGACGACGACGGCGGCCAGGAACACGCACAGGGCCAGGAGGAAGCGGCTGCGGCGCAGCGCGGTGAGCTCCTTGCCGGCGATCACGGTCAGGTCAGTCATGCAGGGCGCTCCTGGTCCGGCTGCGGCGGGTGGCGACCACGGCGGCGCAGCCGAGAGCGGCCGCCGTGGTGAGGGTGAGGAGGCCGCCGGCCGGGTCTGCGGCGGCCTGCGGGCCGCCCAGGAGGGCGGAGGCGGCCTGTTTGAACTGCTCGCCGAGGGAGAGCGGAGCGGTCAGGGCCGCGGTGAGGGCGAACAGTCCCGTCCGGTCTGCCGGGGGAGGGGCGACGGGGTTGAGGAGGCTGACCGGGTGCGCTGCGGTGCCGAGCAGGGGCAGGACGAAGACCACGACGCTCCAGAGCACAATGGGCAGCAGCAGCGCCGTGGCGGCGGTTCGGGAGTATGTCCCGGAGAGCATCCCGAGGGCGGTGAAGGGCAGCAGGAACAGCCAGCCCAGCCCGTGCAGCGCGGCGAGGCGGGCGCAGTCGCCGAGACCCAGCAGGTGCCCGGCGACGGCGCTGACGCAGGCGATGCTGATCAGTGCGGAGGCCGCCATGAGTCCGAGCATCGCGAGGGCGGTCCCGGCGAGCTTGGCCCCGAGGTACCCGGCCGGGGACCCCGGGCGGGCCAGGATCAGGTCTGCGGTGCGGGCCTGCCGGTCCCGCAGGGTGGAGCGGGCGCCGACGACGATGGCGAGCAGGGCGCCGATGAGGACGATGTAGACCACCGTGTTGCGTGCGTAGTACAGCGGCGGGAGCGCGTCGAAGGGGTTCGCCGCGGCGGTGAGCTGCTGCGCGACGGCCTCCCGGTAGACGGCGGAGACGGTGCCCCGGGCGGAGGAGCCGATGAACGCCGCGGCTGCGGTCATGGCGACGAAGACGGCCAGCAGCAGGTGGGGGAGCCTCTCCCGGCGCAGGCACAGCAGCTCGTGGGCGACGGCGGCCGTCCACGGGCTCATGCCTGCCCCGCCTCTGCCTGCCCCGCTGCGGCCTGCTGTGTTCGGGTGTGGCCGGCTTCGATGTGGAGGTAGATGTCCTCCAGGCTCTCCCGGTCGGGGAACGCCTCGAGCGTGGCGGCGACGGAGTCCTGGTAGACCAGGGTGCCGGAGCTGAGGATGCCGATGCTGGTGCAGGTGCGGGTGACCTCGGAGAGCAGGTGGGTGTTCATGAAGACGGTCATGCCCAGGTCCATGTTGACGCGGGTGATGGTCTCGCGGAGGTTCGCCACCCCTTGGGGGTCCAAGCCGGAAGTGGGCTCGTCGAGGAACACCACTGATGGTTCGTGCAGGATGGCCTGGGCGATGCCGGCGCGCTGGCGCATGCCCTTGCTGAAGGTGCCCATCCTCCGGTGCCCGTGGCCGGTGAAGTCCAGGAACCCCAGGACCTCGCGGATGCGGGCCTGGGGGCGGCGGAGGCCGGAGAGGCGTGCGAAGAATGCAAGGTTCTCGTCCAGGGTGAGGGCGTCGTAGAACTGGACGTTCTCGGGCAGGTACCCGATGCTGCGCCGTACCCCGGCCGGGTCGGAGGCGGTGTCGTGGCCGGCGATGACGGCCGTGCCGGCGGTCGGGGCCAGCAGGGTGGTGAGGATGTTCACCGTGGTGGTCTTCCCTGCCCCGTTGTGGCCGAGCAGGCCGAAGACGTCCCCGGCCGGGACGGTCAGGTCCAGGCACTTCAGTGCCTGGTGGGGCCCGTACGCCTTGGACAGTGCCGTCGTGGTGATCGCCGCCTCGCTCATGGCTGCGACGCTAGACGGGCGTCGATGAGAGGACGCTGAGAACTCCGGGCCGGCGCTGGCCGGCGGTTCAGGGCGTTTCGGCGGTCTCCCGCTCTCCGGCCCAGCGCCGGCGGCGGCGCCACAGGAGGAGGGCAGCCAGGACGGCCAGTGCCGTGACCACGGCCGCACCGGCGCCGGCGGAGCGTGCGACGGCGTCGTAGGAGGCTCCGGCGGCGAGCCCGAGGAGGACCGCTGCGCTGCCCCAGACGGTCCCCCCGACAGCGTTGAAGGCGAGGAACGACCTGTAGGGCATCTGGGCGGTGCCGGCCAGGGCGGGCATGACGGCGCGGAAGAAGGCGGTGAACCGTCCGAGGACGACGGCCAGGGCGCCCCTGTGCCGCAGCAGGTCCTGTGCCCGGCCGAGCCGGTCGCGGTGCCGGTCCAGGAGGCGTGCCTGCAGCAGCCGTGGACCGAAGCGCCTGCCGATGGCGTAGCCGACGGTGTCCCCGGCGATGGCTGCGACGACCACCGATGCCAGCATGGCCCAGACGGAGACGCGCCCGGTGGAGGCCAGTGCCCCACCGAGGATCGCCGCGGTCTCCCCCGGGATGACGAAGCCCACGAAGAGGGCGTCCTCGAGGAACACCAGGGCGAAGACCACGGCGCAGGCCAGGCCCGGCGGCATCTGCAGGACGGTGCCGGCAAACGCGCTCACCGCCGGCCCCCTTCCCCGGCGGGCCCGGGCTGCGGCCGTCCTTGGCGGCGCTCCAGGGCCTGTGCCAGACGGGGCCCCGCTGCCCGGTTCCAGACCGGCAGCCAGACCAGCATGGCAGCGGTGCCGACCAGGACCGAGCCGATGACGTCCGTGGGGTAGTGCACACCGAGGTAGACCCGGGACAGCCCGACAGCGGCGGTGAAGAGCACCCCGGCCGCCCCGGCCGCCCAGCGCTGCCGCACAGTGTGGGCCAGGACCAGGAACACGGCCAGGGCCAGGGCGAAGGCGAGGGCGGTGTGGCCGCTGGGGAAGCTGTCAGGGCGTGTCTCGGACACCAGGGCGTGCACGGCCCGGGAAGGGGGGCGCAGCCGGCCCACGAGCACCTTCCCGGCCTCGGAGCTGGCCCATCCGGCTGCGGTGATGGACCCGAAGGCCGCTGCGTGGAGGGGGCGGCGGCGCAGCAGCAGCGCCGCGCAGGCCGCCGCCGCCAGGATCACCCCGCCGACAGGGCCGAGGAAGTAGTGCACTGCCAGGGCCGCGGCAGCGAGCACCGGGTTCCGGTCCCGGCCCCAGGCGGCGTCGACCCCCAGCTCCGGGGTGAATGGGCCGTAGGAGGACGCGACAGCCCCGAACAGCACCGCAGCGGCGAACAGCGCCGCCCCGGCGGGGAGCCACAGCCATGACCGCAGCGGCAGGGCCGGCCCCGCCAGCAGCCCTGCGTGTCCCCGGTCGTCCTCTGCCATGCCAGTCCTCCCGCCTTCGCCTGCGGGCCCCTTCCGCCACGGCTCCGCCCCCCAGTGTCGGCCCCCGCAGCTGAGAGGATTCTGAGCCCCGCGGCCGCAGACCGCGGCCCCCGCGGGCACGGCAGTGCCACGGCCGGTCAGTGTGCCCGATCGGGGTCCTTCCCCGGCCGTGGCCGGGTCGGGGACATCCTCGGCCGTGTGCGGGGGCGGAGGAGCCCGGCGGCGATGCGGCCGAGGAGGCCGAGGTGCTGGGCGGCTGTGGCGTGGGGCAGGTAGGCGCGGGTGAGGGCGCCGGCGATCGCCGGCAGCGACGCCGGATCGGGGTAGGCCAGGTGCAGCGGTTCCCAGCGGGGGCCGAACTTGGCCTTGAAAGCGTGCAGGGCGCGGAAGCCGTAGACGGGCTCGAGGAGGGACCCGATCCGTCCCAGGGCGCGGTCGAGGGCCGAGTCGGCGGGGCCGGGGGCCCCGCTGTGGGCCAACGGGGCGCCGGAGAGGCTGAGCGTCTGGAAGCCCTGGTCCTTCAGGTCCAGTGCGGCGGAGGCGATGAGGAATTCCATCGCTGGCCGGAACCCGGTGCCGCTTCGGCGCATGAAGTCCAGGGTCCACCCGGTCACGGTGCCGCCGGCGTGGACGGGAAGCCATGAGGAGACGGCGTGCACCCTCCCGTGGGCGTCGATGGCGAGCAGGAGGCGCACGGCGGGTTCCTCCATCTCCTCGATGCCGCCGAGGGTGAAGCCCATCTCGGGCACGCCCTTGTCGGCGATCCATTCCTCGGAGATCGCCTGGATCTGCTCGCGCACGGCAAGCGGGGCCTGGGCCCAGGTGGTCCACTGGGCCAGGATGCCCTCGCGGCGGCCCCGGTTCAGGGCCGTGCGGGCGTCCTGGTGCCTCCTGCCGGCGAAGGACAGGGAGCCCAGGTCCAGTACGGCGTCCTCGGCGACCTGCACCGCCGCCCAGCCCAGTGCAGCCGCTGCCCTGCGGGTGTGCTCGGGGACGGCGTAGAGGCAGGGGGTCCAGCCGTTGGCGGCGCAGAACTGGGCGAATCCTGCGACCGCCGCCCGCTCGGCCGTGGTCGGGCAGACCGGCGGCCCGAGGGTGAGGGCGACGCCCGAGAGGGGCCGGTAGGCGATGTAGCCGGCGCCGTCGGGGGTGAACCAGTACCGGTTCCCGGCCCACGTCGTCATCCAGGACAGGCTGGTGGAGTCCGCCGCTGAGCCCAGCAGGCGCACGGCCCGGTCCCGGCCGGCCGTCCCGGCGGCGTCGGGAGGCTCGAGGAAGGAGGCCAGGGCCAGGGCCGAGGCGGCAGCCCAGAATCCGACCCCGGTCCCCTCGTACAGGAGGGTCGCCGGCACGCTCTCCGGGACGAAGGCGGGGGCGGTGTCGGTGAGGTAGCCCAGGGGAAGGAACCGGTCGGGGAGGTCGGCGAGCAGCTGGGCCGGGCCCGGAGGAGGGGAGAACCCGCGGTGCAGGACGAGGCCGCCCCCGTAGTACGCCAGCGCCAGCGCCGTGCCGGCGAACGCCAGCCGCCCGCCCAGCCGGACGTAGGCGCCGCGGGGGGCGCGGACGGTGAAGTGGGTGCGGACGGCGGCCAGCAGCACGGCCAGGGCCGCAGGGGTCAGCAGGGGCAGCACCAGGGCAGCCCGGTTGCGGAACATCCCCACGTCCACCGCCCCCGGCCACTCCCCCTGCGGCAGGGGGGAGGCCGGGGCGAGGGCCGCGGCGATGTACACGGCCGCGAGGACGGCCATCGCGGCCTCCAGTGCCAGCGCGCCGGCCCAGGCAGCCCGCCGGCCGCGGCGCAGCCCCTCGGCCAGGACCAGGAGCAGGACCGAGGGCAGCACCGCCATGAAGACCGCTCCTGCCCCGGCGCGCTGCTGCAGCAGCGCCGCGGCGCAGTCCCGCCCCTGGGACGGGTCGGCGCACAGAGCCTTCACTGTCTGCGGGTCCGTGGGCTGCAGGCCGGTGAACACCAGGTGCAGCAGGGCCAGCGGGCCCACAGCATGGGGCAGCAGCCCGGCCAGGACAGGGCCGACCGCGGCCACGGCCACGGCCACGGCGGTCAGGGTGCGCACCTCGCGGCGCGACACAGCCCCGGCCCGCAGCCGGGGCGCCCGCCCGTGCAGCGCCGGGCCGAGAGCGATGCCGGCGGCAGCGGCCAGGAGGCGGACCATGTCCGCGAGGGATCCGCTGTAGAGGACGAGCAGGGCAGCCGAGGCCAGCACGGCCAGGCGGATCCGCCGCCGCCACAGGGGGCCCATGCCGGCGGTGGCGGCCGTCAGCGCGCCCAGCGCCATCGCGCTCGGGCCCGCGAAGGAGTGCCCGAGCAGCTGACCGGACCAGGTCCCGCCGGTGGCCCTCAGGAGGTAGGCCAGGCCCAGCGCTGCGAGCACCCCGGCCGTGTGCGCGGCCAGGGCAGCGGCCGCGAAGCGCAGCGTCCCCAGCCGCCTCTCGGCGACCGCGCCGGCCGCGGGAAGCAGCGCGGCACCGAGGACGAACCCCGGAACCGTGCCCGGCCACACCGCGCTGGCTGCGACCGCCCACCACTGGGACGGGAACGAGTGCGCGGTGACCGCGGTCCCGGGCACGCCGGCCCACCCCAGCGTCCGGGCCGCGCCGGCCGCCACGAACACCCCAGTCAGGACCGCTGTCGCCGGGGCGCCGCCCAGCCACCTGCCCAGCCGGCGCCCGCCCAGAGCGCCCCCGCCTGTGCGCTGCGGTGGGGGTGTGCTCTCGTCCATCGGCGGCCCCCTCGGTGTGCTGTGCGGTGCGACCGGTCCCGGGCGCCGGGCCAGCGGGCCCGGGCAGGCGATCCTGTGTGCCCGGCTGTGCCCGGGCCGGGGGCCGCCCCTTTTCCCGGCCGCCGGCGCAGCCCGGGGGCTGCGAAGCCGGCGCCGATGGTGATGGAGTCCCGCCCGGGCGCACAGGGACCGGTTCCGGTCAATCTTCCCAGCAGGCTGCCCGGCTCCTGTCCGGGACGGTCCGGCCCCGCGAGGTGCTGGCTGCCTGCCGCGGTCCCGGTCCTGCCCCTCCAGTCTCGGCGGTGCCGCTGAGCTTAGGCTGAGCCGGGGCGGCCGCCGCCCTCTCAGGCACGGCTCAGCGCCCGGGTGGGACACTGGCGGGCGAGTGGGAGGAGCGATGCGGTGAGGCTGCTGGTGGTCGAGGACGAGAAGGGCCTGGCCGAGGCCCTTCGCAGGGGCCTGTCCAACGAGGGCTTCGTGGTCGACGTCGTCCATGACGGGGTCAGCGGACTGTGGGCCGCCTCGGAGAACCCCTACGACGCGGTGGTGCTGGACCTGATGCTGCCGCGGAAGAACGGCTACGACGTGCTGCGGGAGCTGCGCGGGCGGCACGTGTGGGCCCCGGTGCTGATGCTCACGGCCAAGGACGGGGAGTACGACCAGGCCGACGCGTTCGACCTGGGCGCCGACGACTACCTGACCAAGCCGTTCAGCTTCGTGGTCCTGGTCGCCCGGCTCCGGGCGCTGATCCGCAGGGGAGCCCCGGAGCGGCCTGTCGTCCTGGAGGCAGGGACGCTGTCGCTGGACCCGCTCACCCGCAAGGTCATGCGGGGGGACGCCCCGGTGGAGCTGACGGCGCGGGAGTTCGGGCTCCTGCAGTACCTGATGCGCCGCCGGGACGAGGTCGTGTCGAAGGCCGAGATCCTGGACAATGTCTGGGACCCGGCCTTCGAGGGCAGCGACAATGTCGTGGAGGTCTATATCGGCTACCTGCGCCGCAAGATCGATGCACCCTTCGGACTGGCCACGCTGGCGACGGTGCGCGGGATGGGGTACCGGCTCAGCGCCGACCGGCCGCCCCGGCGCCCGGGGGGCCGCTGAGGCCCTGAGGCTGCGCTGGCAGGCGGATCTCGAACCTGCAGCCTCCGCCGGGGGCGTCGCCGGCGGTGATGGTCCCGCCGTGGGCGGCCGTGATCCGTGCCGCGATCGCCAGGCCCAGCCCGGCGCCGCCGGACTCCCTCGAGCGGCTCTCGTCCAGGCGGACGAACCGCTCGAAGATCCTCTCCCGCTCGGCGGCAGGGACCGGGTCCCCGTCGTTGTCCACGGTAAGGGACACCCCCTGCGGCCCTTGGGCGAGGCCGACCGTGATGCTGGTGCGGGCGTGCCGGGCGGCGTTGTCCAGGACGTTGCGCAGGACCTGGCCCAGCCGGGCCGCGTCCCCGCTCACGCGCACCGGCTCCATCGGGCCCGCCTCGATCCGGAGCCCGGTCAGGGCGCGCAGCCGGCGCACCTCGGCATCGACGAGGTCGTCCAGGTCCACGTCCCCTGCCCGGACCCGCAGGCCCCCGTCGTCGGCCCTGGCCAGGGTGAGCAGGTCCTCGACCAGGTGCCCCATCCGGGCGGCCTCCTCGCCCAGGACCGGCTTCATCTCCTCCCAGGTGTGCCCGCTCGGGTCGGCCGCGGCGACCTCGATCCCGGCCGAGAGGGTGGCCAGCGGGCTGCGCAGCTCGTGGCTGGCATCGGAGACGAAGGCCCGCTGGGCCCGGTCGGAGTCCTGGAGCCGGGCCAGCATGGCGTTCATCGTCACTGCCAGGCGGTGGATCTCGTCCCCGGTGCCGGGCTCCTCGACCCGCCCGTCCAGGGCGGCGGCGTCGATCCGGTCCACCTGGGAGCGGATCCGCTCGACCTGGCGCAGGGGCCGTCCGACGAGGACCCACACGGCGACCCCGACCAGGACCAGCAGCAGCGGACCGGCCCCGAGCAGGAACCATGCCACCGTCGAGACGGTGGCGGCCTGCACCTGCACGGTGGAGGCGACCACGACCGTGTAGGGCCCGCCCTGGCCCTGGACGCCCAGGGCGACGACCAGGAAGGCGTCGGGGTCGCCGATGCTGGCCAGGCTCGAGACGTCCTGCACGGTCACCGTGCCCGGGGCCGGCCGCGCGGCGGTCAGGGGGGCGCCCTTAACCGCGGCCTCGGACGCGGCCACGACCGTGCCCTGGGGGCCGATGACCTGCACGTACTGCCCGGCCGAGGCCGTGGCGGCCAGGGTCTGGGCCGCCTCGCCCACGTCCTGGCTGGCGATCTGGTACGCCACGTCCTGGGCCCGGTGCCGGGCGGAGGACTCCGTGGTGGTGATCAGGGAGTGCTGCAGGAGCACCAGCAGCAGGACCCCGCCCAGCACCAGCGCCGCCCCCACCACCGCGACGGCCACGGCTGTGGCCCACCTCCGGATGCCCCATACGCGCCCCGGCCGGCGGGGCCGGCCATGCTGCTCTCCCATGGATCCACGATCGCGCCGGGAGGGCCCGGGCGCCTAATCGCGGGCACGGCGTCCTCAACCGCCCCACAGCAGGCCTCAGCGTCCCCTCAGGCCCGTGCGCGCACGGTGGATCCATCGCCGCCCCGCCTGGGACGGCGGGACACCGGCCCCGGCACACGGGGCCACGGACAGAAGGGAACACCGCAATGAGAAGGACCAAGGACCTCGGACAGGTGCTCACCGCCCTGGACCTGAAGAAGAAGGCCGCCCTCGGCGCGGTCGGCGCCCTCGCGCTGGCCGGCCTCGGCGTCGGCGCCGCGAACGCCGCCACCACCCCCACGCCGGCCCCGCCGGCCAGCTCGGCCACCGCGGACGCCCCCACCCCCGGGGACACCCCCGACAGCCCCGGCACCGCCGCGGACACCCCCGAGACCGGGGGGACCGCGGACCCGCAGGGGCCCAACCAGGGACCCGACCAGGGTCCGAACGTCCAGCAGACCGGAGACCACACCGACCCCGGCGACGCCCCCGGCACCCCGTAGCCGGCCCGCGCCGGGCACCCCAGGCCCGGCGTGCACGTCTAGCAAGGAAGGAAACCGACACGGCCCCGGCGGGCAGCCCCCTCCCGCCGGGGCCCACCCGCATCCGGTCCGCGGCCGGACACCAAGTGCCGTCGGCCCCGCCACCGCCAGCGCCATGGCCGGAGCCGCATGGACCGCCGCCCCTGCCCAGTCCACGCCGGTCCTCCGCCGGCGGCTCCTGCGCCATCCGCTGCCCGGGGCCGTTCTTAGAGGTTTCTCAGCCGCCGTGGCGCAGCATGGCCCCATGGAGCACAGCGACTGCACACACCCTGAGGAGCGGGCGCCGGGAACTGGCGGTGCCGGCACAGCGGAATG
>NZ_DAIUJO010000101.1:0-13628 GCF_036848755.1 Sinomonas sp.
TCATCGCTGGGATGAGCAGGATATGAAGCACGTAGAGGCGGCCGACGATTGCCGTGCCCGGGAACTCGCCGCCGAAGAGGAACATCGAGATCCAGGTGCCGATGACCGGTATCGCCATCACGACGCCGTCGATGATGCGGAGGCCGTTCCCCGAGAGGAGATCGTCGGGGAGGGAGTAGCCCGTGAAACCAGCGGCCATGCCCAGGATAAGCAGCACACCGCCGATCACCCAGTTCATCTCACGCGGCTTGCGGAACGCACCGGTGAAGAACACGCGCAGCATGTGCACCGACATGGCGGCGACAAAGAGCAGCGCGGCCCAGTGGTGCAGCTGGCGCATGAAGAGGCCGCCGCGGATCTCGAACGAGATGTGGAGCGACGACTGGTAGGCGACGGACATGTCCATGCCCCGCAGCGGCACGTACGCGCCCTGGTAGGTCGTCTCCGCCATGGACGGGTTGAAGAAGAAGGTCAGGAACGTGCCCGACAACAGCAGGATCACGAAGCTGTAGAGCGCGACCTCGCCGAACATGAACGACCAGTGGTCCGGGAAGACCTTCCGGCCGAATTCGCGCGTGACAGAGGAAAGGCCCGTGCGCTGGTCGACGAATTCGGCGATCCGACCGACCTTGGTCGGCGGCTGGTAAGAGGAAGGGGTGCTGCTCACGAGTACTCACGCTCCCAGTAGCTCGGTCCAACGGGTTCGTGGAAGTCCGACGAGGCGACGAGATAGCCGTCAGAGTCAACTTCAATCGGCAGCTGCGGGAGCGGGCGGCTCGCCGGGCCGAAGATCACCTGGCACTCGTGCGTGAGGTCGAAGGTCGACTGGTGGCACGGGCACAGGAGATGGTGGGTCTGCTGCTCGTACAGCGCAACGGGGCATCCGACGTGCGTGCAGATCTTGGAGTACGCGACGATGCCGTTGTAGTTCCAGCTCTCGCGACCCGGTGAGACGTGGAGGTCTTCGGGGTTGAGGCGCATGAGAAGAACCACGGCCTTCGCCTTCTCGTTGTTCTTGTTCTCCTTCAGGTCATTGAGACCCTCGGGGATCACATGGAACGCCGAGCCGATGGTGACGTCAGCGGCCCTGATCGGCGTACCGTCCGGATCACGCGTCAGACGAACCTTCTTGCCGGTCTGTGCGTTGGGTGCCCACATCGTGTGACGGAGCATATCGGTCGCGTTGGGGCCGAGGTCACCGAAGACGGCGAGCGCGGGCAGGGGAGCCAGCGCGAGCGCACCGATGAGGGTGTTGCGGATGAGGGGGCGGCGCTTGATGCCCGTCTCCTCGATGATGTCATCGACGATCTTGACTGCGGCTTGGCGGTCCTCCTCGTTGCGCACCGCGTGGCGCGCTTCCGAGACCTCGTGATCGGGCATGAGCGACTTCGCCCAATGCACGATGCCCGTACCAATCCCCAGCATCGCGAACGCGGTGCTGAGACCCAGCAGAATGTTCTGCGTGCGAATCGTGTCTACGGTCGACGTGGGACCGAGATCGATGGCGAAGTACGAGACAAGGAACACCACTGTGCCGATCACCGAGATGATGAACAGTGCGGTGACCTGGCGCTCAGCGCGCTTCGCGGCCTTGGGGTCGGTGTCGGACAGACGCAGGCGGTGCGGCGGGATCCCGGGATCCTCGAACGCACCCCCGGACTGACCAGCCGTAGCTACGGTGCCCCCATGCTGTGGGGCTCCGTCACTAGGGTTGCCCATATTTCCCCTCATCCTTCCTGTGCCCCGGGGCCCCGGGGACGATGTTCAATTCAATCAGCCGCATCGGCGGCCGAACGTGTGAGCGGTCCTTTGTCAGGAGGTTCGGGACGTGAGCCAGATGGTGAAGGCGATGATGACGCCCAGACCAGCCACCCACATGAAGAGACCTTCCGACACGGGGCCGAGGCCGCCGAGATCGGCACCACCCGGCGAACCCTGCTTCTCGATGGTCTGGAGGTACGTGATGATGTCCCGCTTGCCCTCAGGCGAGATGTTGGCGTCGCTGAACACCGGCATGTTCTGCGGACCGGTCTCCATCGCCTCGTAGATGTGCTGCGCGGTCACGCCAGCAAGCGGGGGAGCGAACTTGCCACGGGTCAGCGCGCCGCCCGCAGCGGCCGCGTTGTGGCACATGGCGCAGTTCACGCGGAAGAGTTCGCCACCGTGGGTGGCGTCGCCCTGACCATCGAGCATGGCCGGGTCCGGAAGCGAGGGGCCAGCTCCGAGCGAGGCGACGTAGGCTGCGAGCTGACGCGTCTGCGTTTCGTTGAACTGAACCGGCTTCTGCTCGGCCTGGGGCCCGTTTGCCTCCATCGGCATACGCCCCGTGCCAACCTGGAAGTCCACGGCTGCGGCACCGACGCCGACGAGCGACGGCGCCGCGGGGGAGCCCTGTGCGCCCATGCCGTGGCACGTGGCACAGTTCGCCACGAAGAGCTTCTGGCCGGCCGTCACATCAGCGGCCGAGAACCCGGTATCCGCTTTGGCCTGATTGGCGGAGCTCGCCACCGAGTAGAGGGCGCCGGTCAGCAGGAGCCCCATGACCAGCAGCGCCACGACTGCTAGCGGATGCCGCCGCTTCTGCGAGAGTGACTTCACGTAATCGTTCCTATCCGTCTGTACCGCGGCCGCTGGGGCGCGCTGTCAAAGTTGTGCTGCCAGCCGAAGCGGCACGTGCTACTTGAGGACGTAGATGACCAGGAAGAGCCCGATCCACACGACGTCGACGAAGTGCCAGTAGTACGAGGTGACGATGGCCGACGTGGCTTCGTAGTGCCCGAAGCGCTTCGCCGCAAACGCCCGTCCGATGATGAACAGGAAGGCGATGAGGCCGCCGATGACGTGAAGGCCGTGGAAGCCGGTCGTGATGTAGAAGGCCGAGCCGTAGGCGTTCGACGAGAGCGTGATGTGCTCAGAGACGAGCGTCGTGTACTCAGTGGCCTGGCCTGCGACGAAGAACGCACCCATGAGGAACGTCAGCACGAACCACTCGACCATGCCCCAGCGGGCGAACTGGAACAGTCCACCGGTACGACGCGGCTGCAGACGCTCCGCGGCGAAGACGCCCATCTGGCACGTGAACGAGCTGGAGACCAGCACGATCGTGTTCACCAGGGCGTAGGGGAAGTCCAGATGGGATGTCTCTGTGGCCCAGAGGCCAAGGGTCCCTGCTCCGCCCGTGGCGATCTGACCGGAAGCGCGGAGCGTGAAGTACATGGCAAAGAGTCCGGCGAAGAACATCAGCTCGCTCGAGAGCCACACCACGGTCCCGACGGAGACCATATTGGGGCGGTTCAGCGTGGGATGTGCCGGGGTTGTCGGGGCATGAGTCGCTGTCGTCACAAGGACATTATGTCTACAAACAGCGGGTTCGCCCAACGCGAACCGCCTCTTCTGGGAACTTTTTCTACAAACCCTCGAAAATCCGCGGAACGCGCGCCGTCCGTCATCCGTTCGCCCGCGGACTGGCGGGTGGATAGCATCGGGGAGTGACCACTCAGGACCAAGGAGCCAACCCCGCGCACAGTTGGCGGACCCTCATCGGATCCCTCGTGAGAGGCCAGGACCTCTCGCAGGAGCAGACCGCTTGGGCCATGGACACGATCATGTCCGGCAACGCGACTGCAGCCCAGATCGCAGGATTCCTCGTCGGCCTCCGGGCCAAAGGCGAGACGGTCGACGAGCTCACAGGCCTTGTGGACACCATGGTCGCGCGCGCCACTCCCATCTCCATCGAAGGCGAGAAGCTCGACATCGTCGGCACCGGTGGGGACCAACAGAACACCGTCAACATCTCGAGCACCGCGGCGCTGGTGCTCGCGGGCGCTGGGGCGAGGGTCGTGAAGCACGGGAACCGTGCCGCGTCGTCGTCCGCGGGCTCGGCTGATGTGCTCGAGGCGCTCGGCGTGCGGCTCGACATGGGCGTCGAGCGCGTTGCGGCGTCGGCCGTCGAATGCGGCATCACCTTCTGCTTCGCCCAGGTGTTCCATCCGTCGTTCCGCCACACCGCAGTGCCTCGCCGCGAACTGGCGATCCCGACGGCGTTCAACATTCTCGGCCCCCTCACCAACCCAGCACGTGTCCAAGCCTCGGCCGTGGGCTGCGCGGATCCGCGGATGGCTCCGCTCATCGCGGGAGTCCTCGCCAATCGTGGCAGCAGGGGACTCGTGTTCCGTGGCGACGACGGCCTCGACGAGTTGACCATCACGACGACCTCCCGCATCTGGGAGGTCCGCGATGGGCGAGTGGAGGAGTCTGTGCTCGATCCGCTCGACCTCGGGATCTCACGCGCCCCGCTCGACGCACTCCGCGGTGGGGACGCCCAGCACAACGCCGGCGTCGTTCGGAAGGTCCTCGAAGGCGATAAGGGACCCGTGCGCGACGCCGTCGTCCTCAACGCGGCGGCTGGCCTCGTCGCCTTCGAACTCACGGCGGAAGCGCCCCTGCTCGAGCGGCTGTCGGCCGCGAAGCTGCGGGCAGAACAGGCCATCGATTCGGGAGCCGCAGCGCGATCCCTCCGGACGTGGGTGGAGTTCAGCCAGGGCTGAACTCCCGGCTATTCGAGGCCGATTGAGAATGCCGCCTCGAGGTCGTGACGGGAATAGGCGCGGAAGGCGATGTGCGTCGTCGTCTCCACGACGCCCTCGACCTTGGAAAGGTGGTCCGCCACGACGTCAGCGAGCTCCTCATGCTGCTGGACGCGGGCGATGGCGATGAGGTCCCACTCGCCCGTCACCGAGTAGACCTCGCTGATCCCCGGGATCGCAGAGATCTTCTCCGCCGCCTCGGGGATCTTGTTCGATTCCGTGCGGATGAAGACGAATGCCGTGATCATGGTCCTCCGATCGAGTCCTGTTGTGCTCGGAACCACCCTAGCGCCGGAGGCCTCAGCGGCGTCCCACGACGCGAGCGATCCAGCGCGCGGCGGCCCGCCAGCCGACGAGGAACAAGCCCAGGAAGCAGAAGGCGACGACGAGGAACGTCAGCGCGAGGCCTTGTCCGGTGAGCCCGCGGAGCAGCATTCCGACGACGTAGGCTCCGAGCCACACCGTCACGCCCGACGGCCAGACCGCCCGCGGGCGCCGGCGGACCAGCGGAAACGACCAGCCGACAGCGCCTCCGACGAGGAAGGGCCACGCAGTCGAGAGCACGCCCAACACCGGGTTGGCCTCACCGTGGAACCCCCGGCCCAAGGCAGCGAAGACGAGGACGACGACGGCGTCGCCCACGAGGGCGAGAACAGCCGTTCGGGCACGGTGGGACAGAGCAGGGGCTTCAGCGGTCATGAACCAAGCGTACGGGGGACAGCTGAGACGTGCTGGCCCCTTCTCTGCGATGGCCGAACGCGGAAGAATCCCACGTGTCGGGAGATCTGTCCCTACCCACCGAGGAGGACCCATGCCGGAGATCGTCCCCTGCCTCTGGTTCGACACGCAGGCCGAGGAAGCCGCCGAGTTCTATGTCTCGGTCTTCCCGAACTCCAGGATCACCGCAGTTGACCGCTACGGCGAAGCCGGGCCCCGACCAGCGGGAACGGTTCTGACCGCCGGTTTCGAACTCGACGGCAAGCCGTTCCTTGCCTTGAACGGCGGCCCCGAGTTCACGTTCAGCGAAGCGGTGTCGATGCAGGTGTTCTGCGCAGACCAGGACGAAGTGGACCATTACTGGACCTCCCTGACGGCCGACGGGGGCACGGAGAGCCAGTGCGGTTGGCTCAAGGACCGCTTCGGATTCTCGTGGCAGGTCGTGCCGACCCGCCTGACAGAACTGCTGCAGGACGCCGATCCCGCGCGCGCGCAGCGAGCAATGAAGGCGATGCTCAGCATGCGCAGGATCGTCATCGCTGACCTCGAGGCAGCGGCTGACGCGGGGTGATTCCGGTCCGAGGATTCTCGGGGCCCGGTTGTCGAAAAGGCGCCTTTCCTTTCGTCCAAGGGGTGAGAGCCACAGGGGCTCCCACCTACACAGGAGGCGACAAGCCATGACCCAGTATCTGATCGCCATGTACCAGCCTGACGGCGTCGTTCCGCCGCCCGAGGTCCTCGGTCCCATCATGGCCAAACTCGAAGAGTTCAACGCCGATCTGAGGGCGGCCGACGCTCTGGTCTTCGGCAATGGACTCACCGACGCTGGATCGGCCACGGTTCTCCGTCACGACGGACGCGACGTCGTGGTGACGGATGGGCCGTACGTCGAGGGCAAGGAGCACCTCGGCGGTTTTGAGATCATCGATGCCCCGGATCTCGATGCGGCTCTGAGGTGGGGCCGTCGTCTCGCGGAGATCACTGGACTGCCCATCGAGGTGAGGGCTTTCGCCGAAGTCCGGGAAGTACGGGGGGCGGGCGAGCGGGCGTGAGCTCACCGGATGCTGTCGCGGCCGTGTTCCGGGAGGAATACGGCCGCGCGGTATCGGTGGTCCACCGCACCACCCAGGATCTCGGGCTGGCCGAAGAGGCCGTGCAGGAAGCCTTCGCCGTCGCGGCCGAGCGGTGGCCCACGGAGGGGCTTCCCGAACACCCCGGGGCCTGGATCATCACGACCGCGCGGCGCCGCGCCGTCGACCGTTTCCGCAGGGAAGCGGCGCGGGGCGGCAAGGAAGCCGAAGCCGCGCTTCTGCGCCACGATGACGGCAACGGTCCGGACGTGTTCGGCGATGACCGCCTCAAGCTCCTCTTCGTCTGCTGCCATCCCGCCCTCGCTCTGCCAGCACGGATCGCCTTGGCGCTCAAGGTGCTAGGAGGTCTGACGACGGCGCAGATCGCTTCGTCCTTCCTCGTGAGCGAGGCGACGATGGCACAGCGGATCTCCCGTGCGAAGGCCAAGATCCGGGACAGCCGCATCCCGTACCGCGTGCCGTCGGCTGGCGATCTGCCGGAGCGGCTTGCTGCGGTTCTGGCCGTGGTCTACCTGATCTACAACGAGGGCTACTCGGCGGACTTGGGCAGGCAATCCGACCGAGCGGGACTGTGCATGGAGGCGATCCGTCTGTGCAGGACCATCACGCAGCTGATGCCCGACGAACCCGAGAGCGAGGGGCTGCTCGCTCTCATGCTCCTGTCCGAGTCACGGCGCCGCGCGAGGTCGGGACCGCACGGTGCGCTGATTCCCCTCGCCGAGCAGGATCGTTCTAACTGGGACGGCGCGCTCATCGACGAGGGCCTGACGCTGGTGCAGCGCTGTCTCCGACGAGGCGCCTTGGGCCAATACCAGCTTCAAGCGGCCATTCAGGCCGTGCACGCCACGGCACCTTCCGCGGCTGCAACGGACTGGCGGCGCATCGTCCGCCTCTACGATGCGCTGGCGGCCCTCGCACCCGGCCCGGTCGTCGAGCTGAACAGGGCTGTCGCGGTCGCGGAAGTGGACGGGGCGGCTGCCGCCCTCGACGTCGTCGATCGCCTCGGGTTGACGGGCTACCACGTCTTCCACGCGGTGCGCGGCGACCTGCTGCGGAGACTGGGACGCTTGGATGAGGCGGCCGACGAGTACGCCGAGGCCGCGCGAAGTGCCCCCAGTCCGGGGGAGGAAGCGTTCCTTCGGGCTCAGCTGCGCGACCTTCGACCTGCCTGAACAGGATCTCAGGCCGACGCCCGCGACCCTCCGGTGACCTCGCTCTGAACGGCGGGAGAAGGAGGAGTATCGAGTCTGGACAGAACGGTCTGTCTACCTGTAGCGTCCGAAGGGTAGTTCGGATCAGGGCCTGAATCTTGTACGGCCCTCGGATCTCCGACAGGACATCATCAGAACGGCTCAAGCAGCGGGCCGCGACGCGACCCCAGGAGGTGCCCTCCCAACTCTGTGCGCTGAACACGTCAGATTCCGACCCCAGCGAGGAGAAGACTCAGGAAATGGAAAGCGTTCACAGACTGCCCGCTGCAACCATGGCGCCGGTCTCACCCCTTGAACCACGTAGCGACGACCCCCATCGCGGCGAGCCGCGTCGCGACGAGCACGACAACGAGCAGGGGCCGCTAGACCTCTGGGAGACGGAAGGTCCCGAGGATCCCGAGACCGAGGACTCCGATCTTGCCCCGGCAGACACCTTGGCTCGCGCGAGCGCAGCAGGAGACCTTGCCGTCGAATACCTCGGCGTCGCTGACGCCTTGGCACGCAGGTTCCGCTGCCCTGGCCATGACCCGGAGGACCTGCGTCAGGTGGCGCGGCTCGGTCTCATGAAGGCAGCCCGTCGTTACCGCACCGGCCGCGGGCACGGCTTCGTCCCCTACGCAGTGCCCACCATCACCGGCGAGCTCAAGCGCTACCTCCGCGACCAGTCGTGGATCGTCAGGCCACCCCGTGGGATCCAGGAACTGAGGCTGAAGGTCAATGCCGCGCGGCCTCGGCTCGCCCAGACCCTCGGCCACGAGCCGACGACCCTCGAGCTCAGCCGAGAGCTGAGCGTGAAAGTCGAAGACGTCGCCGAGGCGCAGATCGCCGACGCGGCGATGGTTCCGGACACCATCGAGCACGCAGACTCTCCCGAAGACCCTCAGGGGCGCAGGCTGAGCGTCGTCGTCGCCACGGAGGACCCCGGCTTCGAGCACGTCGAATCCCTCCATGCCCTCGCGGGCGCGCTCGAGGATGCCTCGGAGCAGGACCTCGAGCTCCTTCGGCTTCGCTTCGTGCAAGAGCTGACGCAGGACGAGATCGCCCAGCGCCTCGGAGTCAGCCAGATGCAGGTGTCCCGCCTCCTGCGCCGGCTCCTCAGTCGCCTTCGCCGTCGCATGGCGGCCTAGGCAGCAGGACTCGGCTGACGCAGGGCGAGGGAGATGCACATATAAGGAACGGCCGGCGTCGAGCCGGCCGTTCCTTTCCACTGTTCTCCTGTGCGACTCTCCTGTGCGACCCCGGACTTGAGAAGTCCTCGGGCACTCATGCCCGAGGGCGGCGCCATTTGCCTCGGGTGTACTGCGGGGGCCAGTAGTCGATCTCGACCCCGAGCTCGTGGGCAGCGCGCAAAGCGAAGTGCGGGTCGCGGAGGAATTCACGTCCGACCATGACCGCGTCGGCTTCCCCCGTCTCGACAATCTGGGCTGCATCCTGGGAGGTCGTGATGAGCCCGACCGCGTTGACCGGATAGCCGGTGCCCTCTTTGACTCGGGTGGCAAAGCCCACTTGGTACTTCGGGCCAACCGGGATTCGCACGTTGGGCACCAATCCGCCCGTCGAGATGTCGAACCAGTCGGCGCCTTCACGCGCGGCCCATCTCGCTGTCGTGATGGTGTCCTCGACATTCCACCCCTCCTCCCCAGCCCAATCTGTCGCCGAGAAGCGGACAAAGAGCGGCACGGACTCGCCCGCGACACGTCTGACCTCGCTGACTGTCTCAAGAAGGAAACGCGCTCGGCCTTGGAGACTCCCGCCGTAGCCGTCAGTACGCCGATTCGACAGCGGCGAGAGGAACTGGTGCAGGAGGTAGCCGTGTGCCGCGTGCAGTTCGATGGCGTCGAAGCCAGCCTCGAGAGCCCGCCCTGCAGCCCTGCCGAAGTCGGCGACAATTTCACCGATCTCGGCTTCGGTCAGCGCCCGGGGGACGGCGTAGCCATCGAAGGCGAGAGCCGAGGGGGCAACCATCTCCCAGCCGCCGTCCTCCACAGGCTGCGTCCCCTGACCGCTCCATTCCCGGTAGCTGGAAGCCTTGCGGCCCGCGTGGCAGAGTTGAACGGCAGCCTTCGCTCCCTGGGAGTGGATGAAATCGACGATGCCCCGCCACGCTTCCTGCTGGACCCCGTTCCAGAGCCCCGTGTCCCAGCTGGAAATGCGACCCTCGGGGGAGACCGCCGTCGCCTCGCTCATCACCAGGCCAGCGCCTCCGCGAGCGAAGGAGCCGAGGTGGGCGAAGTGCCACGGCGTCGGCACGCCGTCCAGCTTTTCGACGGAGTACTGGCACATGGGGGAGACCCAGAGCCGATTCCGAATGCTGGTTCCTCGAACGTTGATGGGGGAGAAGAGCGTGTCGGCGCACATGTCCCTAGCCTCCCGCTGGGCGGTTGCCGAGGTCAACTTGAGGGCCGTGATCTTTTTGAGATCTGCGAGGCCAATGACCTACCATGGCTAACCGATGACGTCTTATGAGCAAGAGCCGGAAGCGTCCGCGGCTGCACCCCGTGGACCCGTATTTGTGGACGTTTCTGGAAGACGCCTCCGCCGCGCACGCGTGATGGGAGCCGCTGCACTCACGTTGGTCGGCGGGTACGTTGCGCTCCTCGTCGTCGCCCTTCTGGGAGGGCCCAATGTGGCGGCCCCCTATCTTCCTCGGCCGCCTGTCCCGACGTCGTCCTCCTCCCCGGGGGCCGCAGCCGCCGGAGCGCCCTCGCTTTCGATCCCAGCTGCTTCGCCTGACGCGGGGTCGTCCACGACAGGGAATCACGGACCCGGTACCGGATACTTGCCCAACGCCGCTATCGCGGCTCCCGTCGCCAACGCCGTTCCGCTACCGGTAACCCCGATGGCGCAGGCCTCTGCGGTTCCCCTGGTACCTGCCGCAGCACCGACAGCCGCAGCGACTCAAACTGCTGCTCGCGGGAAATCCGGCTCCGCTCCCGGACAGACCTCCCGTCCGACCACCCCCTCGCACCCGTGAGGCGTCGGCCCGCCCGGCCAGTCCCCTCGAGCGTCCGCGCTCATTGGCTGGTTCTGCTGGCAGTTCTCGTAGCTGTCGCCGCTGCCCTCTGCGTGCAGGGATACCTGCACCACCTTTCGGGGATCGGGGATGACTCCGTGCCCTCCGCAGGCTCCGCCGCCCACGTCCCCGCAGCTGTATCCCAGGGTGGACCGGTCGTCGACGCGCGCAGCGGAAACCCCACAACGGGGAGGCCGCCCGAGAAGACGATTGCCCTGACGTTCGACGACGGGCCCGATCCAACCTGGACCCCGAGGATTCTCGACGTCCTCAAGAAGCACCATGTCCATGCGACGTTTTTCGTCGTCGGATCGGCGGCCGTGGAGAACCCGGATCTCGTCCGACGAATCGTCACGGACGGCAACGAGATCGGCGTCCACACGCTCACGCATGTCGATCTGGGGAGCGCTCCGGCTTGGCGGCAACAGCTCGAGATCCAGGGCGACCAGCAGGTCATCGCGGCCCTGACGGGGCAGACGGCGGCCCTCCTGCGCCCGCCGTACAGCTCCGAAAATGATGCTCTGACCGATGGCACGTGGGCCTCGGTCCGCGCGGCGGCCGCTCAGGGCTACCTCACGGTCCTCACGTCGATGGACAGCGAGGATTGGAGGCGTCCCGGTGTGGCGCAGATCGAGAAGAACCTCACGACGCCGGGCGTCAACGGGCAGGTGGTCCTCATGCACGACGGCGGCGGCGACCGAAGCCAGACGGTCGCGGCCCTCGACGGGCTTCTGACGCGCTATCAGGAGCAGGGATTCCGAGTGACGACCGTCGGTGACGCCATGGGCATCGCGAGCATGCGTCCGGCGAGCGTGGGGGAGCGGGTGAGCGGTACCGCATTTGTTGCCGGTATTCGCCTCAGCGACTGGCTGGTCGCCGCGATCTCGTGGGCCCTCGTGGCAAGCGGGGTCGTCACCTTCCTGCGGGCGGTTCTCGTGATCGGCTTCGCCGCCCGCCACAGGCGTGCAACCGTGCGGCTCCAAGAAGCCGGCCGCGGGCGCCGCCGTTCGTCGATTCCGGTCAGGCCCGCCGTCACCGAACCGGTGACGGTGATCGTGCCGGCGTACAACGAATCGGCGGGAATCGTAGCGGCGGTCCGGTCCATCGCCCTCTCCGACCACCCGGTCGAGATCATCGTCGTCGACGATGGGTCCTCAGACGGAACGGCTGACCTGGTCGAAGAGCTCGCCCTGCCCGGCGTCGTCGTGATCCGTAAGGAGAATGGCGGGAAGCCCTCGGCGCTGAACGCCGGGTTGCGCGCTGCGAGCCACCAACTCGTGGTCATGGTCGACGGCGACACAGTCTTCGAGCCGGACACCGTGCGCAAGCTCATCCAGCCGTTCGCCGACCCGCGCGTCGGCGCTGTTTCCGGCAACACCAAGGTGGCAAACCGCGGAGGGATACTCGGAGCCTGGCAGCACATCGAATACGTCGTCGGCTTCAATCTGGACCGCCGGCTCTTCGATGTCGCCGAATGCATGCCGACGGTGCCGGGAGCGATCGGTGCGTTCCGTCGTCCTGCCCTCGAACGGGTCGGGGGAGTGAGTGACGACACCCTCGCGGAAGATACAGACCTCACGATGGCCCTGTGCCGGGACGGCTGGCGCGTGGTCTATCAAGACGACGCTCGCGCCTGGACTGAGGCGCCAGCCAGCTTGGGTGCTCTCTGGCGACAGCGGTACCGGTGGTGCTACGGGACCCTTCAGGCGATGTGGAAACACCGGGGCGCCGTCCTGCAGGGGGGAGCGGCAGGGAAGCTTGGACGACGAGGCCTCGGCTACCTTCTCGTGCTCCAGGTGCTTCTCCCGCTCTTCGCTCCGGTCGTCGACGTCTTCGCTATCTACGGGCTGATCTTCCTCGACCCTGTCCGCATCGGCGCACTCTGGCTCGTGTTCCTCGCTGTCCAGCTCCTCATGGCCGCCTATGCATTCAGGATCGACAAGGAATCCCTCCGTCCTCTCTGGACGCTCCCGCTCCAGCAGTTCGTCTACCGCCAGCTGATGTATTTGGTCGTTATCCAATCGGTCGTCACGGCGTTCGCGGGTGTGCATCTCCGCTGGCACCGCATGGAGCGTTACGGGAGCCTCAGCGTTCCGGCGGAGTGACCGGGGAGAGGGACCACTATCGGAATGCCTTGGCCTAGTCTTGGCGCGGGCCCGCGTGGCCTGCCAGGCATTTCCACCCACGTTCCGTGCGCACCCAGACCTGGGTCATCGGCATCCGATGGATACGCGCGCCGCCGTCCTCCTCCTCGACCTCATCCGTGACCATGGCCCAGAGGACGCCAGTGTCTCCGGTGACCACTATGGCAACGTCGCTCAACTCCTGCCTGCGCCAGAACAGCTTTCCGGAAGTGTTGGCCTGGATGTAAGCCGTCCTGTCGAAGGTCTGCCCGGTGTGCGAAATCCAGCGGAAGTCCGGATGGAGTAGGCCTTCCAAGGTCCTCGCGTCCCTCAAGGCCAGTGCGGCCGCCCGGTTTCGTGCTGCGTGCATTACCTCGTCGGCTTGGTCCATGTTTCCAGTCTTGCGGCAGGCATACTTCCGTGAACAGCCTGGCGGGGGCGTCACTCCCGAAGCGGAACAGCGCGCCGTCTGGGCGAAGCCCAGTTCCTCCCACTCGTCCCGATGCACCTGAAATTCCTTCGCACAGGAAATGGAGCTCAGAGTGTGCCAACCCCTGCGCGGGGGATGCGGCGCACTCTGAGCTCCGGTTCGATGGTCAAACCGCGCTTACTGCGCGGTGGGCAGCTCCTTTGGAGTCAGTTGTGGGTGATGGTGATGGTTCCGTTGATGTCGGTGATCTTGCCGCCCTGGTAGTTCTGGGCTGTGCCGTTGGGGATGCTGTAGACCTCGCTGGTCGGGTAGCCCAGGACGCCGCGCTCGAAGCCGGTGGACTGCCAGGCCGCGCGGATCGGCCCGTACGACTCGTGCGTGCCCGCCGCCGGGGAGGACACGATCGCCCCGCCCTGGTAGTTCTGGTACGAGCCGCCGTTGACCAGCCCGGTGACGA
>NZ_DAIUJO010000102.1:0-13412 GCF_036848755.1 Sinomonas sp.
ACCCCACCGGCCTCGGACGCGGCGAGGGGCTGCGTGGGAATGCCCGACTTCACGGCTTCCATGGGTGCGAGGTCGGCGGCGAGCCGCACGGTCACCTCGGCCGAGACGGGCTCCTCGGTCGCGCACGCGAACTCGACCTCTTCCTCCATGACGCCCGGGTCGACCCGGCGCGCGCGGCGGATCCGGGCCACGGGATCGCCCCAAGCCACCGCGAGGTTGCGGGGCAGGCCGACGACGACGAGCCGGCCGTCGTCGTCGTGCCATGACCCGGCCGGCTCCGGCTCTTGACCGCCGACCTCGAGCACCGCCTCGCTCAGGACCCGCACGTCCGAGTGCATCACGCCCTGGACGGTTGCACCCCCCGGGGCAGCCGCGCGGATCTGGCCATCGCGGTCGGACCAGGCCTGGGTCGGCGCCCGGAGGACGATTTCGAGGTCATGGAGGAAGGGCTGCAGCTTCTCGGGCATGGTAGGTCGCTTCCTGTGGGTGGTCGACTCATCGGTCCGTCTGCCAAACTCTGCAGACCTTATCGAATTTGATCAATCAAACGCCACGGGAAGAGCCGAGAAGGCTCCGAGATCTTTCGATCAGATGGTCACGCCGCCCTGGAGATCGGGCGGCGCAGCAGCTCGTGGAGGGAGCGGAACACGGCCCGTACGGCGGTCACTGCGCGGGGATCGATGCGGGCAACGCCGCTCTCGGCAACCCTCTCGAAGCTGCGCTGCGCGCTCCGCACGGCCTCGTCGGCGCCGACGGCGTCTCCGGGGCTGCGGAGCAGCTGGATGACGACGTTCTGGAGAGGGCGCAGCGCTGCCTCGAGCGTCGAGGCCGCTGCCGCGCTTCCGACTGCGCGCTCACGACGCCGCAGGCCGTTGATCGTCTCCCACGACTCCAGCGCTCCCAGCCTCGCGGCCTCCGTCAGCGCGCGGTTCTCGGGTGCGCCTTCGAGCACGAGGGAGGCTCGCACGCTGGCCCAACGGGCCAGAAGGGTGTCCTTCAGGAGAAGAGGAGCAGGGGCCGGGGCTGCGGTAACGGTCATGGGGTTTCCTTCCCGTGGCTTTCATGGCGACCACGACGTCTGATTGCGTGCGGGGGAACCCCCTCAGCATCCCGGAGCGCAACGAGCGGGCCCAAGGGCCAAAGGTCCCACCCCGAGCAATTGCTGGGAAGTGGGAGCGGACTGCCGTCTGGCCGGAGATCATAAAAAGATCGGGCGTGCACACCCGCCGCACGCCCGATCCGTCCCGAACCCCCTCTTCGGCCTCAGCTGACCATCCGAATGGTCCAGAAGTCGCTCGAGAGCCCCGTCGAGAGAAGGTACTGATAGGGCATCGTGAAGTAGCCTCCCTGCCCCCACCCCGTCCCCCATGAGTTACGGACGCGGAAGCGCTGGCTCGCGTTGTCGTAGCCGACGGCGACGACCGCGTGGCCGCCCAAGACCTGCTCGTTGGGCGCCGGCATGGGAGCCACACCCGACTGCGCGACGTCCTGGCTCTCGAACGACTCGTAGACCGTGAACCCGAACACGAACGGGTACCCGGCCGCGAGGCAGCCCTGCATCTGCTGGAGGCTCCGGGCCACGCGCTGGTAGGCGACCGCCCTGTGCTGCTTCGCGTCGGTGTAGCACTGCTGGCTCGGCTGGTCGGCGAACTTGGTGATGTCGTAAGGCCACTCGGTCTCGGGGCAGGCACCCTGCGCACCCACGGACTTGATGCCGTCGCGGATCTGGGCGCCGGAGTCACTCGAGACCGTGTTCTCCATGACGCGCTCGTTGTAGTAGATGAAGAGTCGCGAGGGGGTTGTGTACCCCGAGATGCCCTCCTTGTCTGCGTCGAACTCGAGCGCGCCGGCGATGGCGTTCGCCGTGCACGAGCCGAGCTGCCCCTGGTCGTAGACCGGTGGGCACTGGGCGCTGAGATCGGTCGACGCCGGGAGGGCGCCGAGGACCGCGGGCGGGGCCGCGAAGAGGTGGTCCCGCTGGTCGGGGACGTCGGGCACCCAGCCGTAGCCGTGGGTGCCGTGAGAAGCAGTGGGCGTGGTCATCGGTGAGACCTTTCGCACGGCGGCCGAGACCGCCCGAGCTGATGCGGACCGCGTGGGCGGGAAGTGCGCCTCCAGCCGGGTTCGTAGCTCGGCCTCACACAAGGAGGTGGGCCTTCTTCGGAGGACGGGTCCGGCGCCCGGCTGGCGCGTTCGGTCCTGACGCTGGGGGAATCAGGACCGACTCGGTTATTTGTCCCTCGATTTTATTAACCCCGCGATGGAGTTGTCAAGAGGCCTGACGGACTATGTGGAGGGCTACTCGATCCGCAGCGCTTCGGCGCCGACCTCGGCGCCGACCTCGGGGCCGGCCAGCATGGCGCCAGACTACGGCGTGAGGTGCGCTTCGCGGATGGCCTGGGCGAGTTCGGGCGCGGCCCCCGGCAACGGCGCCCGTCCCCAGAGCCCGAGGTACAGCTGGGCGGCCGTGCCCGCGACGGTGCCGAGCACGGCGCCGGGGCCCTCCCCCGGACGGCCGTGCACTGGAACGTCGAGCGTTGCGAGCTGCTCGCCGTCGTCCGCGCGCACCTCGACGTGGACGACGCCGGGCAGCCCGGCGGAGCGCCCGAGCCGCACCTGCCGGGGGTAGAAGCCCTCGACGATCTCGCGGATGCCGTCGAGTGCAACCTGCTCGGGGACGAACCACAGCTCCGCCGCGGGCTCCCCCGCTCCCGCGGCGAGGGACTGCGCGAGGTCGAACGTGTGCACGGTGGTCTCGTGCCCCTGCCGCCGCGCCCAGAACGCGGCCACTGGCTCTCCCCACAGCGTCCACGCCCGCGCGTCCGGCCCGCACGCCCGCAGTGTTGCGACGAGCTCGCCCGCTCGCGCCCGATACCACGTGGGCAGCGGCGCGTCACCCGGTTCGAAGCGTGCTTCGGCGGGCGCAGCGTCCGCGCCGATGGCGGCCGCGGCCCACGCGTGGATGAGCCCGAGATGGACCACGAGCCTGCGCGCCGTCCATCGCGGGCAGGCGGGCACAGGCGCTTCCCAGTCGGAGATGCGCTCGGACGCCGAGGCGAAGCGCCGGGTCAGCGCGTCAAGACGGTCCACGGCGGTCGCGTAGTCATGGGGGGAGAGGGGGAGCCCATCGTGAGTCACGCGGCCACGATAACGCGCCGGGGCGCCGGCGCATCACCAGTCGACGAGGAGGTCGTCGCGTGCCTGGAGGTACGCGAGCGTCGGGAGATAGTTGCCGTGGGTCGCGACGCGGGCCATGTACGAGTCGGGCTCCATCTCGAGCGCGATCCGGTCGAGGTTGTTGGGCACCGCCGAATACGAGTAGCCGGGGAAGCCGAGGTAGTCCGTGCGGCGCCACAGGTTGATCCACACGGGCTGCGGCCGCGGCGGCGCGACCGCGAACGCGCCGGTGGGAATGTCGAGCAGCCCCGTGAGCGGGACCCCGGCCACGGGGGGCGACCCCGCGCCGTCGCCCGCTGCCCGGGCGGCCACCGTGCGGGCGCCCGACGGCGCCGCGATGTCCCCGAGGTCCTTGCCGGCCCACGGATCGGGGGACCAGAACGACGGCGCCGCGACGCCGGGCGTGCCGAGGACCTCGGGACCGAAGAGCTCGGGGAAGAACCGGCCGAAGTACGGGCGCAGCTGCATGCCGAACGTCAGAAGCCGCACCCGGCGCAGCAGATCCGCATGGCCGAGCGCCGCGAGGTGGAACAGTGCGGCCACGCCGAGCACGGTGCCCAGACTGTGAGTCGCGAGGAGCACCCGGCGCTGAGGAGCAGGCGTTCCGCCGGGCGCGAGCCAGCGGATCATGCGATCCGCGAGCTCCGGCACCGCGCGTTCGGAGAAGCATGCTGGGCCGAACGGATGCGCGGCGCGCGGCAGCCACGCCATGAGGTCCCAGAGGAGCCCCAGGGGGCGACCGCGGCCAACCGTCGCAGCGTTCGTGACCGCCGCGGCGAGGACGGCGAGCGCCCCGAGCACGACGCTCGTGAGCACCGCCCACTGTGCGAAGGCGAAGAACCCCGCGACGCCCGAGCTGCCGCCGAACCAGGCGCCCAGGACTCCCCGGACCCACGTCCAGCGATCGGTCCCGCCCTGCGCCTGCCGCATCACCGTGAACGCGAGCGAGACCGTGACCGTCACTCCGATGACCCAGCTCAGCGCGTGCAGCAGCGGTTCGGCCCGCTGCATGAACGCGCTCGAGCGCCGGACGGCGTCGATGTCGCGGGCGAAGACCGCTTCGGACGGATCGACGGGCGGGCTCGCGATGACGGCCTTGCGCATCCCGAACCACGCGAGCACACACAGGAGCCCTGCGACGAACACGACGATGAGCGCGAGCACTCCCCCGAACGCCCAGAAGGCCGTCGGCACGGTGACATCGTGGGCGCCGGCGGGAATCGTGAGGTCGCGGAACAGCGGGTCTGCGTGGTCGGGCGAGGATTGCAGCCGCCCCGCGCGCAGGTACGAACCGATGCCGAGGGCCACGGCAGAGGCGAGGAAGGCGGCGACCGCGAGCGCGAGGTACATGAAGACGCCCGGTCCGGCGCCGTGCCACGCGTGCTCGCGCCGGTGGGGATCGCGCCGGCGCAGCACCAGGAAGGGCACCACGAAGCCGAGCCCCGAGAGGACGACGACGGCGAGGGCGGCAGCATTCGCACCCCACCCCAGCGGGTCGAGCCACCCGCCCACCGCGAGGACGAGGGCGGCGACCCCTACGGTGAGCACCGCCGTCGCGATCCACTCGTTGTAGCCCGAACGCACCACGCACCCGACGGTCGCGAGGATCGTGAGGCAGACAAGGATGATGGTCGGCGTGAGCTGGCCCGCGGTGAACGGCGCGGTCGCGTTCTCGTCGGGGAGCTGGACCTCCGTGAGGATGCACGCGGCGTAGGTCAGGATGGCCGCCGCGACGAGCAGGCCGGCCCACACATGGCGGCTCGACCAGAAGTCGGCGACGATCGGTGGGTGGACCGACCGCGACCACGCGGCGACCACCGCCGCGACGACGGCGAGCTGCACTCCGGCGACAGACACGAGCGCGGGGGCGCTCGCGCCGTCCCGCGACCAGGCGTCCGCCATGAGCAGGATGACGACGAGGTGGATGCTCGCGGCGAGGTGCAGCGTCCCGGTGGGCGAATTGATGCGGCGGCGGACCCAGAGGCTCGGGACTGCGAGCGCGAACGCGTCGCGCTCGGTGCGGTTCTCGAGGGCGCGGGCCGCGTCCCCGGCACGCGTGCGGAAGCGGACGTCGCTGACGAGGCCCAGCAGCGCGACGAGGACGACGGCGAGGATCGGCGCGAGGGAGAGGGCCGCGAGCCGCTGACCGCGGGTGAGGTCCCGGAGACCGTCGAACTGGGACGGGAGCGCGCTGCAGATCTTCCACGTGCCGGGGATCCCCGTGGGCTGGAAGCACTGGACGGCCACGAGGTCGAACGCGACCGTGGAGACCGCGGCCACGAGCAGGAGTGTGAGGAGCAGCCCGAACAGCCGCACCACTGCGCCTCCGCTCCCGGTGCGGATGCCGCCCTCACGGCTCGGATCGGGCCGGAACGCCCGGGCCCAGTAGGCTGCGTTCGCAAAGCCGAACGGTGCGATGAGGAACCAGCCGAGGTTGTAGAGGACGCGGCCCAGCTTTCCGAGGAAGCCGTTCCCCTTCGAGAAGCGGTCGAGGTTGCCCCAGCTGTACGCCTCCAGGCGGGTCTTCTGGCCTGGCAGGGAGGTCTTGGGGGTGTAGAAGCCGGCGAGACTGTCGCCGAGGGGAATCACGCCGTCGTGCGCGAGCTCGACGTTGTCCGTGGTGGTGCCCAGCATTTCCTGGGGCGGGGTGTTGCGGACGCCGTGGACTCTGAGCTCGAGGACTTCGAGCGTGGGGGCGGATCCATGGGGTGCTGTGGACATGGCGCTCTCCGAGGGCCTTCCCCAGCGCTTGCCATCGATAGTACGGCGGCGCCCCGGGCGTGTCCACGGGCCGAGTCAGGGCCGGAGGCCCCGCACCAGCTTCGCCTTTCCGAGCGGGGTTCGCGGCACTTCGTAGACGGGGAAGACCCGGACGGGCGTCCCGACGACGCCGTGGGCCGTGAGGCGCTGAGCGATGGCGTCCCGCAGCCCCTGCAGATCTGTTCCGAGCGGCGCGCCCGCGACGAGGACGTCGAGCCCTTCCTCGCGCTGGACCACCTGCCAGCCGGTCCCGGGGGCGTTCTCCAGGACGTCGTGGAACACGTTGGGGTGGACCATGACGGGGCCCTCGGCTCCCGGCAGGTGGAGGATGTCCTCGGCCCGGCCCTCGACTTCTTCCAGGAGCCTGAACGACCGGCCGCAGGGGCAACCGTGGCCGCCGAGGCGGACTCGGTCGGACATCTCGTAGCGGATGAGCGGGAGCGTGCGGGAGAACAGGACCGTGACGAGGATTCGCTCCCCCGTCACCCCGGGCGGCACGGGGCGATAGTCGGCGTCGACCGGCTCGACGATCACGAGGTCCTCGTAGACGTGCCGCCGCCCGCTCGTGCACGTCGAGGCGATGCCCGCCGTCTCGGTCGTGCCGTAGATGTCCACCGGCGCGCTCCCCCAGGCCGCCTCGATGGCCTTGGACGCCGACGCGTCCAGCACCTCGGCAGCCGAGAGGACGGCGCGGGGCTCGATGCTGAGGCGCCCGGCGAGCTGCTCGGCGGCGAGGGGCCGGAGCGCCGAGGGGTAGCCGATGAGGAGATCGGGGTGGAAGGCGCCCAGGCGCGCGGCGAGATCGGCGGGGCTGTCGGCGGCGTCGAGGCGCAGGGTCGGGAAGATCACCGAATTGAACGTCGCGCTGATGACGGCGGACTGGTGGGTCGGGCGCCGCGTCGTCACAATGGCGACGCGCACCGGCCTCCTGACCCTGTTCGGGAGCCCGGCCCAGCTTGGCGCACGGGCGTAGGAGGCAATGACGGACGCCCACTCGCGGTGATCCCAGATGAAGATCCCGCGCCGCCCCGTCGTCCCGGCGCTCGCCGCCGCCCACCATCGGCCGCGCCACGGCACGGACGGGTCGGCGTCGTCCTCCACGATCTGGTTGAGGTGCGCCTCGATGTCCGCGAGGCGCAGGCTCGGCGCGGTGACCGCCTCGTCGAAGTGGTCCATGAGCTCGTCTTTGGTCACGGGCGGCAGGGCGCCGAGCGGCGCCCGCTCGAGGCCCGCGTACCGCTCGCGGTAGAAGCGCGAGCGGGCGACGGCGTAGGCCCGGAGCCGCTGGAAGCCCTCGACCTGATGGAGGCCGATGCGGGCGGGACTCCAGCGCTCATGTGTCCTCCACGCAGCGCGGAGCGCGAGGAGGCGAGTGAATAGCTCGGCGTCCACGGCGCTCATGCGGGCCAACGCTAGATGGTCACGGCACTGCTTGGATAGGGCCGGTGGACTCTCTCTGCGGAACGATCACGCCACGTGCGGGAGAGCCTTCCGGCGTCGGCAGGAGTACCCTGCGGCCATGACTCTGGAGCGGTGGCGGAGGCTGTCCGAGTGGCCCATGATCGGGGCGGCCGTCGTGTTCCTCGTGGCGTACTCGGTGCAGGTCATCGCGAACCTGCCCGAGCGGGAGGGCATCTGGGCCGATGTCCTCGTCTTCGCGTCCTGGGGTGTCTTCATCGTGGACTACTTCGTCCAGCTCGCGCTCGCCCCGAACCGCGGCCGCTGGTTCGTCCGCAACCTGCACGAACTCGCCATCCTCGCGCTTCCCGCCCTCCGGCCGCTGCGGCTTCTACGCCTCGTCACATTCCTCCGGGTGGTCCAGTCCCGAGCCGGCGACGCCCTTCGGGGGCGGCTGCTGCTGTACGTCTTCGGGGCGGCCGGCATGATCGTCTACTGCGGCGCCCTCGCGGTCGAGGACGTCGAGCAGAACGACCCCAGCTCCAACATCCGGTCCTTCGGGGACGCCATCTGGTGGGCCCTCGAAACCATCACGACGGTCGGATACGGGGACCACTATCCCGTGACGTTCGTGGGCCGATGCGTCGCGGCCGTCCTCATGATCGCGGGCATCGCGGTGCTCGGCGTCGTGACCGCGTCGATCGCGGCCTGGCTCGTCGAGAACATCACGATGGAGACGGTCGCCGAAGTGGAGGCAGAGATGGAGGCTGAGGTCGAGGCGGTCGATGAGACGCTCGAGGCAAAGGTCGAGGCGCTCACGCGACAGGTGACGCGGTTGACGGCGGCGCTTGAGGAGCAGCGCGGGCTGGGGCGGCAGGGGCGGACCGAGTGACGGAACTCGCAGGTTCTCCCATCGGAGTGCACACTGAACGCATGGGTGTTGACCTCGACGAATTGAAGCGGCTGCGCCGAGCCCGCGACCGGATGGACCGCGAGTACGCGCAGCCGCTCGACGTCGCCTCCCTGGCCCGCACGGCGCTCATGTCGCCGGCGCACTTCAGCCGTCGTTTCCGCGAGGCCTATTCCGAAACGCCGTACGCGTACCTCATGACCCGCCGGATCGAGCGGGCGAAGGCCCTGCTGCGCTACGGGGAGCTGAGCGTCACCGACATCTGCTTCGCGGTCGGGTGTACGAGCTTGGGCTCGTTCTCCTCGCGCTTCACCGAACTCGTCGGCGAATCGCCGTCGTCCTACCGGTCGCGGAATCACGATGACTGGCGGATCCTGCCGAGCTGCCACCTCATGGTCGTGACCCGACCACGGAAGACCGGGGCGGCAAGCGCTGGACCGCTCTCCTCGGCATCGGGACAGCCGGAATCAAGCAGTTTCGAAGAAGCACTCGTGAGGGCGCCCGCCTAGCATCATTTCCATGACAATCTCCATCAGCACCGTTCACGTCCTCGTCGATGATCCGGACGCCGCCATCTCCTTCTACCGCGACACCTTGGGCCTGACCGTTCAGAACGAGGTGGCTCGCGAAGGCTTCCGCTGGGTCGTCCTCAGCACACCGAACCAGCCCGAGATCCAGATTGTCCTGTCCCAGCCCCAGGCAGGCCGTTCGAAGGAGGACGGGGAGGCGATCGCCGCGCTGCTCGCGAAGGGCGAGCTGGGCGGACTCAACTTCAGCGCCGACGACCTCGACGCGACGTTCGAGAAGGCCGCGGCCGCCCCCGGCGTCGAGGTTCTGCAGGAGCCGATGAGCCAGCCCTGGGGCGTGCGGGACGCCGCGCTCCGCGACCCCGCGGGCAACACGGTCCGCATCCAGCAGGCCTAGCCTGCCAAGACCCGCCAGCACCGCCTCCGGCAGCTTGCCGGAGGCGGTGCTGTGTGCGACGTCCGGCGCGGCGAGGGCGACCGCGCCAGCAGCGAGAATCCGAGCCATAGGAGGCCCAACGCCGGCCCTGCCACCGCGGCATGCGTGGAAAATACCAGGACCAAGACCGCTCCGTTCACCACCGAGGAAGGACATACGGAGATGGGGGTTGTCCGCCACCCGTCCCCCAGCCCCAGAATTGACCTATCTGGCAAAGAGCTTGACAAGCTCGCTGCAACGGGAGCACGGAGGGGACTATGGAGAAGCTCTTGGACGTCCTATTGCTGGGCCGAATCCGCTTCCACGAGCTGAGCATGCGAGGGCGCGTGGTGCTGAGTCAGCTCCCGCTCAACCTCACTCTGCTGCTCATCTGCATCCTCATCGCACTGATCGACGCGCCGGAGCTCTCCGACCCGGGATTCCTCACCGCCCAGGCCTCTGCCCTCGCACTGTTGGCCCTCGCCGCATCGCTGCCGTGGGATCGCATCCCGTACGGATGGTTCCTCGCGGTCCCGGTGCTCGACTTCATTCCGATCGGAATCCTGCGGTATTCGACGGAGTCCACGCTGGCCGGCCTGGGGATCCTCGCGGTGTTCCCCACCATGTGGCTCGCCGGCTCGGGATATCGCCCGCGGATCATGGTGACGCTCGGCGGAGTCGCCGCGCTCCTCATGGTCTGGGCTCCCCTCTTCCTCAGCGGAAAGGCGCAGCCCCACGACCTCGCCGCCAACCTCCTCATCCCGTTCATGCTCCTCGCGATCGGCGTGGGAACCTCGGTCATGACGCTCAGCGGCATGGGCCAGCAGGCCCGAGTCGAGGAACTGCTCGAGCGGACCGAGAACCGGGAACGGCTCTTGAACACGGTGCTCGACACCGTCGACGTGGGTGTGCTCGTGCTCGATGACCACGGCCAGAACACGTATCTGAACGCGAAGGAGCGTCAGCTGTACCTGATCTCGCTGCCGGAGGATGTCCAGACCACGCTCGAGTCCGAACTCCTCATCTACCACGAGGGCACCGACGAGCTGGTTCCGACCGAGCGGCGCCCGCTCGCG
The DNA here is from genome assembly GCF_036848755.1 of Sinomonas sp. NCBI lineage: Bacteria > Bacillati > Actinomycetota > Actinomycetes > Micrococcales > Micrococcaceae > Sinomonas > Sinomonas sp. Next base: position 10,264 of record NZ_DAIUJO010000102.1, read on the forward strand.
CGCGTCCTCTCGGGGGAAAGCCTTGAGCACGAGGTCTACCAGTTGGGCCACGGGCCCGAGGCTCGGACCGTCTCGGTCTCCGGGCGGCAGTTCAGCGACGCGTCCGGGAAGACGGCCGGCACCGTGCTGGCCTCGACCGACGTGACCGAGGTCGTCGCCGCCGTCCACGCGCGCGACAAGTTCCTCGCGGCGATGTCGCACGAGTTCCGCACCCCGCTGACCAACATCCTCGGCTATGCCGAACTGCTCCAAGACGACCCTTCGCTGAGTCCCGCCGGGAAGTCCGACCTCCAGATCATGATGCGCAACGCGCGGCACCTCAACCATATGGTCGACGACATCCTCGCGGCCTCCCTCACCGGGGCCGAGGCCGCCGGCATCCGACTGCCGCTCGACCTCTCGGAGCTGGTCCGGCAGGCCAGCGACTCGTTCAGTCCCGAGGCCGCGAACAGCGGCATCACGCTCGCCCTGTCGATCGAGACGGCACTTCCGATCCTCGGCGACCGCACCGGCCTGGTCCGCGTCCTGAACAATCTCATCTCGAACGCCCTCAAATACTCTCCGTCTGGCACCTCGGTCACGCTCACCGCGAGGGAGGAAGGTGCCTGGGCCGTCTGCGAGGTCGCCGACGAAGGGCTTGGAATTGCCCCCGAGGACATGAGCCGCCTCTTCACGCGTTTCCAGAGGAGCGACGCCGCGCTCCGCTCGGGCATCCCCGGGACGGGCCTCGGGCTCGCGCTCGCCAAGGAAGTCGCCGAGCAGCACGGCGGAGAGCTCGAGTGCACGAGCGAGGTGGGCGTGGGCAGCGTCTTCACCCTCCGACTCCCCCTCCGGACCGCGAAGCAGCATATGACTTTGTCGTGAGTCCTCGCCGAGGGGCGTCTGGAGAGGCAGGATTAAGGCCCGGACCCGGAACAGGGAGGCGCTCATGTCGGCGAAAGGCACCAACGGCTCGGCAAAAGGGACGGCCAGCTCGGAGGCGGCACCGGACCGCCCGGAACTCCTCCGCAACGTGGTACTCGTGGGCCATTCGGGCGCGGGCAAGACGATGCTCCTCGAGGCCGTGCTCGCCTCGACGGGGGCGATCTCGCGGATGGGGTCGATCGCGGACGGGACGACTGTGGGCGATTCCGATCCCTCGGCCGTGCACCAGCAGCGGTCCGTGACGCTCTCGGTGGCTCCCGTCGTCGTCGGCGACATCAAAGTGAACCTGCTCGACACGCCGGGCTACGCCGACTTCGTGGGCGAACTGCGGGCCGGGCTGCGTGCGGCGGACGGGGCGCTGTTCGTCGTCTCGGCGGTCGACGGCGTCGACGCGACGACGACGGCGCTTTGGGCCGAGTGCGAGCGTGTGGGCATGCCCCGCGCCGTCGTCATCAGCCGGCTGGACCACCCGCGGGCGGATTACGACGGCGTCCTGTCCGAATGCCGCGCGGCCTTCGGCGAGTCGGTGATCCCCCTCTATCTGCCGCTCCGAACGGACGGAGCAGCCACGAAGCTGCTGGGGCTGCTCTCAGGCACTGTCTCGGACTACTCAGGCGACGAGCTGCAGCCGCAGTCCCGGCCGGCCGAGCAGGACGAACTCGCCGACTGGGGCTCCGCCCGCGGCGAGCTCATCGAGGGGATCATCGCCGAGAGCGAAGACGAGACCCTCATGGACCGGTACCTCGGCGGCGAGGACATCGCCCTCGATACCCTCATCGGCGACCTTGAGACCGCGGTGGCCCGCGGGTCCTTCTTCCCAGTCATCCCCACCTCGGCCACGAACGGCCTCGGCACAGCGGAGCTCCTCGAGGTGCTGACGCGCGGCTTCCCGTCGCCGGTCGAGCACGCTGTCCCCGAGGTGACCGAGCTCAATGGGAACCCAGTCGAGGGGCTCGCGTGCGATCCCGCCGGCCCGCTCGTCGGCGAGGTCGTCCGGACTACGGTCGATCCCTTCTTGGGCCGTGTGTGCCTCGTCCGCCTCTTCTCGGGAACGCTCCGGGAGGATACCCCAGTGCATATTGCGGGCCACGGGCTCGAAGACCGTGGCCACCCCGACCACGACAGCGACGAGCGGCTCGGCCACCTGTACTCCCCGTTCGGCTCCACCCTCCGCCCGGTGCAGTTCGCCGTCGCGGGCGATCTCTGCGCCATCGCGCGGGTGTCAGCCGAGACCGGCGACACGGTGTCGTCGCGCGACCAGCCCCTCCTGGTCGCCGCTTGGGACATGCCCGAGCCGCTCATGCCTGTCGCGGTCGAGGCCGCCTCCCATGGCGACGAGGACGCGCTCGCTAAGAACCTCGCGCGGGTCGCGGCCGGGGATCCGACCCTGCGGGTCGAGCGGAATCCCGAGACGCACCAGCTCGTCCTGTGGTGCATGGGCGAGGCGCACGCGGAGGTTGTGCTGGATCGCCTGCGCGAGCAGGGCGTCAAGCTTCAGACGGTCGACGTCGTCACCCCCTTGCGCGAGACGTTCGCCGAGGGCGCCGCAGGGCACGGGCGTTACGTCAAGCAGTCGGGCGGCCACGGCCAGTATGCGATCTGCGACATCGAGGTGGAGCCCCTCGAGCGCGGCGGCGGGTTCGAATTCGTCGACCGGATCGTCGGCGGGGTGATCCCGGGCCCCTTCATCACATCGGTGGAGAAGGGAGTGCGCTCGCAGATGGAGAAGGGCGTGGCGAAGGGCTTCCCTGTCGTGGACATCCGCGTCACGCTCGTCGGCGGCAAGACGCACAGCGTGGATTCCTCCGACGCAGCGTTCCAGGCGGCAGGAGCCCTCGCGCTGCGCGAGGCGGCCGCCGCCGCGAAGATCCAGCTGCTCGAACCCGTCTCCTCGGTGACGATCAGCGTCCCGGACGACTACGTCGGCGCCGTCATGAGCGATCTTTCCTCCCGCCGCGGGCGCCTCACCGGTACGACGTCGGAAGCCGAGGCCAGGACCGAGATCAGCGCCGAGGTGCCCGACGTCGAACTCCTCCGGTACGCCGTCGAACTCCGCGCCCTCACCGCGGGAACCGGCCGCTTCCGCCGCGAATACCTGCGCCACGATCCGGTGGCCGGGAGCTAGGCGCGAGCGTGGCATGCGGTCCTGGGCTGGGCCTGGGCCTGGGCATGGGCCTGGGCTGGGCCTGGGAGATGATGTGCCGCGGAAATGTCCCGCCCTAACG
>NZ_DAIUJO010000103.1:0-13317 GCF_036848755.1 Sinomonas sp.
GCCGAGATGGCGGTGATGAACACGTCCGGTCCGGGATTGGTCACGAGCACGGGGACCTTGGTGTCGGGACCGAGGGTGCCATTTCCGAGGGTGCCAGCGCCTGTGTTGTAGCCCCATGAGAAGATGCGGCCATGCGTCGTGAGCACATATCCGCCCCCGGTGAAGCCCACGACGTCAACGAACTTCTCCCCGGGCAGCAGCGCGGTGGACCCGCTGAAGGGGAACTGGCCCGCGATGAAAGCGCTCGTCCCTGGGGCAGTCGAGGTGCCCCCATCCCCGTGGCTCCAGAGGGTATTGTCGCTGCGGATGAGGTAGCTGTTGTATCCACGGTAGCCCCCGGCCATGGCGATGGTCTGCTTGGCGCCTAGCGTCCCGGCGCCCGTCAGGCTGTTGGGCGTCCTCGCGTAGGGCTCGTTGCTGGAGACGTTCCCGTAGTACAGGGTGACGTCGAGGTTCTCACCCCAGACGACGCCGTCCGTTGCTGCCGGAACGGGGTTGAGGGCGACCGTGAGGGTGGTGGTGCCAGGGGTGAAGCCGGATGAGCTTGCCGTGAGGGTCCCGCTGCTCACTGACGAGGGAGCAACAACCCCGGTAACGGTGAATGTCCCCGTTACCGGATTCACGCTCGCCGTCGACGGGCCGCTCCAACCCGTCGGATAGGTGAGCTTCACGGTCGCGGGGAGCGAAGTACCCACATTCGGCACCACCTTGCCCGTGATCGAGCCGTAGGTCATGCCCGGGCCGACGATGTATTCGGGGTAGTCGAAGAGGATGATCCCGCCTGTTGGGGACGCCGCCGCGAGGGGTGTCGACACCACTGCGAGGGCGACAGGCATCGACCAGGCCGCGGTGCGGGTGATGGTGCGCCGGGGAATGCTGTCGGTTGCGGTGTTCTCGCCGCTCGGAGTGCCGGGGACAGTGGGCTCGGGCATGCTGGCTCTTTCTCACAGGAATTCGCGGAAGGCGGCTTCAGAACGAAGCCGGACATTCTGAACCGTAGAGGTGAGAGGAACCCGGTGCCGTGCGAACGGCAATTCTGCGCCAAGAGGCCAGCACTCTGCGTCTAGGTGGCGAGAAGGGCAACTTATCGTGTGGGAAAGTCCCGCCCGAAAGGCTCGCAGAGGCCGACAGGGCGGTGACGCAATTCTCGATTGTAGTGCGCACAGGGGGACGTGTGGAGAAGAGATGGGTCGATGGGAACCAGCATGACTTTCTCGGGGAGGTTGGCCTGGCCGAACTGGGAGGCCTCGTAGAGCCGCATACTGATGTCGGGGCGTTTGCCTTGCGCCTGAGGGCGGTCCGCGCCGGGGACATCGTCTTGACCTATGTGGCTGCGACCGAAAGCCGTTTCACCGGGGTGGCCGTCTTTCCGTCGAGGAAGGACTGCGTCCACCTCGTGCTGCCGTTCGACACGCAGTTCCAGGCCAACGAGTCCAGCGTGCCGGCCGGCGGCATGGTGGCCTTCCGCGAAGCGGCGCCAGTTGAGCTGCGTCTTGCCGCGCCGGGCAGGGCGATCGTGATGAGCATGACGAGGGGAGTGGGCCCGGGGGAAGTCGCGTTCTCAGTGGAGGCGCCCTACCTTCTCAGTGGTGCCTCGACGAGCATGGCCGCCCTTCGCGCGGTCGCGGAGGTCGTCTTCCGGTCCCCTGGGAGGGACGCGGGGGTTGCAGAGCTACTCCTCGGGCTTTCTACGGCCGTCCTCGTCGAGGCGTCAATAGCGGCATCCATTTCCGGGGACAGGGACGAGCGGCTCGCCGTCGAGGCCCTGAAGATCATCGCGCGCGAGTTCCGAAGTCGCGGTCTGACGGCAACGCACCTGGCCAGCAGGGTCGGCGTCTCGGTACGGGCGCTGCAGCGCGCGTTCTCGACTCGTGGCGGACTCGGGCACGTGATCCGCTCCTATCGCACTCAGGAAGCAATCAGGCTGCTGGGCTTGAGGGATATGCAGGACGCGACTTTCGAGGTCGTTGCCAGGATGAGCGGTTTTCTCGACGCGCGGGCCATGCGGAAATCGATCATTGGTGCGACCGGAATGCTCCCCGGGCATTTTCGGAGAAATTGAATACCATTCCACCGAAAAAGATCATGCGAATTGTAGAGGTAGGCCCCGCTCCCTCCGTAGAGAGCAGGGCCTACCTACGTGTTCATTCAGAATGCGATCTCAGTGTTAGTGGAGGCCGTGCGATGTCTCGACCTGAACTTCCTTTCCGTCCTTGTCGAGGATCTTGCCGTTCTCGCAGCGATCCCCCTCCTCAAGGGCGTCGAGGACGACGATCGGGACCATGCGGGTTGGCGCCGCGGCGAAGACCGAGGGGTTGCTCTTGGGGTTGCCGCGCTTGATCACGTTGAAGAGGATGTTCAGCAGGACTGCCATGAGCGCAGCGGAGCTGATCCCGGAATCGAAGATGACCTGGATCCACGTGGGGAACTTGCCGTAGAAGGTGGGGTCCACGACCGGGACGAGGCCGAACGCGATCGACGTCGCCACGATGATGAGGTTCATGTTGTTCTTGTAGTCGACCTTCGAGAGCGTACGGATCCCAGAGGCCGCGACAGTGCCGAAGAGGACAATCCCGGCCCCACCGAGAACGGGCATCGGGACGGCGGCGACGACGCGCCCGAGCACGGGGAGCAGGCCGAGGAGCATGAGGACGACGCCGCCTGCTGCCACCGCGAACCGGCTCTTGATCCCCGTGACCGCAACGAGGCCGACGTTCTGGGCGAACGCGCTCTGGGTGAAGCCATTGAAGACGGGAGAGACGGCCGAGGACAGCATGTCGGCGCGGAGGCCGTTCGCGATGCGCTTCGAGTCCACGGTGGCCCCGGTGACCTCGGCAACGGCAAGGATGTCGGCCGTTGTCTCGGTCAGGATCACGAGGACGACGATCACCATCGAGATGATTGCGGCCGGTTCGAACGTCGGGAGCCCGAAGTGGAAGGGCTCCGGGAAGGCGAAGATCGGGCCGTTGAGGACCTGCGAGAAGTCGGCCTTCCCGAGGAAGACCGAGATGACCGTGCCGATGACGATGGAGAGGAGGATGGACAGCCGCGAGACGATCCCGCTCCCGAGCTTGCTCAGGAGCATGATGATCACGAGCGTGAGGATCGTGAGGCCGATGTTCGCCGGGCTGCCGTAATCCGGCGCAGTCGGGTTGCCGCCCATGGCCCAGCCCGCGGCGACAGGGACGAGCGAGAGGCCGATCGTGGTGATCACCACGCCCGTCACCACTGGCGGGAAGAAGTGGATGATCTGGGCGAAGAACGGCGCGACGAGAAGGCCGATGAGCGAGGCGGCCATGACCGCACCGAACACTGCCGGGAGGCCGCCACCGCCGCTGACGATGGCGAGCAGCGTCGCGACCGAGGCGAACGAGGTGCCCTGGACGAGCGGGAGTCGCGAGCCGAACCATTTGATGCCGAGGGTCTGCAGCAGGGTCGCGAGACCGCCGATGAAGAGGCACGCCGTGATCAGCAGGGCGAGGTCCGGCCCCTTGAGTCCTGCCGCCGAACCGATGATCAGCGGCGGCGCGATGATGCCGCCGTACATCGTGAGCACGTGCTGGATGCCGTAGGCGAACGCCGTGGAAACCGGCAGCTTCTGGTTCTCCGGGCTAGTCGTCTCTGTGCTCTGAACAGCAGTAGGGACAGGCGCCGTCTTTCGGGACATAGCAGACCTCCTTGTCAGCTTGGATTCCGGGTGCGCAACTGAAGGTGGTGAGGGTGGTGTGCGGTGGGTGTGGGGGGGTGATGCGAGCGAAAGGGCGGACGACGACGGCCGGAGTTCACCGCCGTCGTCCGCGCCTTCCTGGGGGCGGAGGGATGAGCGAGGGCTAGCGCAGGCTCAGCAGAAGCCCGCGATGCCGTCCCAGGCATTTCCGGCGTCCGAGATCGTCTCGCGCTGGAAGTTCGCCTCGATGAGGCCGTACGGCCGGTCGGCCGCGTAGAAGACCTCGTTGGGGTTGTCGAGTCCGAAGGGCGTCAGGTCGACGACGAAGTGGTGCTTGTTCGGCGTCGAGAAGCGGATCTCGTCGATCTCGGGGTGGGCGTCCAGGACCTTCTGGGCCATCTGGAACAGCGTCTGCTGGAGGGCGTACGAGTAGCCCTCCGTGAAGCCTTCGAGCAGGAGCGCCTTGACGTCGTCGTACGCCTTGTTGAAGTCAACGGTGCCGTTGGCGATCGCGTCGTTGTTGTAGCGCCAGCGGGCCGAGACGTCGGTCGCGAGGATCCGGTCGGTGGTCTCCTGGAGGGTCGTGAAGCGGTCCTTCGGGTACCCGACGAAGCCGGATTCGGTGGACTTCAGCACGGTGAGGTCGTTGAGGCCCGAGATGACGTAGACGTTCTGCCCGTCCTTCGTCACGACGGCGTTGCGGACCTCCTGGCCCTTGCGGACGAAGGAGTGGTCGTGGCCTTGGCCGTGCGCGATGATGCGCTCCCACGCGTACTGCTCGGCTTCCCAGCGTCCACCCGTGACCCAGCCGAACTCGGAGGTGAAATGGTTCGCAAGGCGGATGAGGAACTCCTCGGGAGAGCCGATGCCTTCGCGGGCCAAGCCGTAGACCGTGTTCTTCTGGGTGTCGGTCGGGACAACGTGGCCGTTGTCGCCCTCGAGGTGGGCTGCCACGAAGTCACCGCGGAGCTGCGAGGTGACGTTGAGGTCTTCGATCTCGTGCCGCGCGGTGTCGCGGGTGATCTTGACGACCCGGACCTCGGCCTTGCCGTACTGGTTCTTGCCCAGGACGATCTTGCTGGCGGTGGTCTCTGCCGTGTTGTTCTGCGCCATGGTGGGTTAGCTCCCTCGGTAAGTAGAAAAGGCGAAAGGACTCAGCAGGAGCGGCACGTGGTAGTGCGACTCGTTCTCGTCGACCGTGAAGGTGAGAGAAACCTCCGGGAAGAAGGTCTCCTGCCCGATGCCGGCGAAGTAGGCTCCGGTGGCGAACTGCAGGCGGTAGGAACCGCTCTGCAGACGCTCCGGGCCGAGGTCTTTCACCCGCCCGTCAGCATCGGTGGTGCCCGTTCCAATCTGGGACCATGCCTCGCCGTCGCGGGCGTAGAGTTCGACGGCGACACCTGCGGCCGGTCTTCCGGCTGCGGTATCCAGAATGTGGGTGGTCACGTGGGAGACGCTCATGCGCTCATGCTCCTCCGGGGACAGCCTCTGCTCCAGTCGGAGCACCGCAATCTCGCGGAGCTGCTCGGCGACGACCGGCTCCTCCTGCTCGGCGCTGTGGCCGAGCCGTTCGTGGAGGGCGGCCAGCATCTCTTCGGCCGAACGGCCGGCGGCACGGATCAGGAAGACCCTGCCGAATTTCTCCTCGTACGCCCTGTTCCCCCGGGCGAGCGCGGCGACCGTCTCCGGGTCCCGCTGATCCACCCCCGACTGCTCGCTGCGCGACATCGAGGCCTCGGCCGAGTGGCCGGAAGCCTGCTCGCCGATACGCGGGTGGTGGGAAAGCGCGCCCTCGAGCTCGGCTGACGTGAAGGGATCCGCCGCTCCCCGCGCAGTCGCCAGGAGTGCGTCGAGGCTTGCGAAGGGGCGGGCTGCGGTGATCTCTTCGATCCAGCGGGGCACATCGAGGCAGGGCTTCAAGAGCTCACGAACCTCGCGGGCGGGGGCGGCGTTGAACTGTTCAAGCAACATGCTTGTCGGGTCCTCAACTGCTCGATGCTGGCATCCACGGTGACGGCTATACGGAACGTCGGTTTCTTGGGTTCCGTATCGTGGAACTGTTATTTCAGCATGTGTAAATAGTCTGGAGGACTGGCAGTGTGATTGTCAACACCCTAAGGTGTGACGGGTCACTCGTCTTCCCATCTGCTGCCCTCGGCCGCATCTCCGTGCGAAAAGTCGGCAGGAGATGGTGGTTTGGGCAGCACTTCTCATGCAAAGGGCCCCGGACACGCATGTCCGAGGCCCTGAGTGCTAGACCGGGGCAACACCCCGAGCTGTCTAGACGCCCAGCTTCTCCCGCAGTGCGGCCACATGGCCGTCTGCGTGCACGTTGTAGTCGATCGACTCGATGGAGCCGTCGGGCGCCACGACCGCCGTCGAACGCAGGATGCCCTCCACGACCTCGCCGTTGCGGATCTTCTCGCCCCACGCGCCCCAGGCCTTGGCGACGGCGGCGCCGTCGTCCGCGAGGAGCGGGAACGTGAGGCCGAAGTCATCGGCGAAGGAGGCGATGGCCTCCACCGGGTCAGGCGAGATGCCCACGACGCTCACGCCCGCTGCGTTGAGCGAGTCGAGGCTGTCGCGGAAGTCGCAGGCCTCGGTCGTGCAGCCAGGGGTGGCCGCCTTCGGGTAGAAGTACACGACCACGCGACGGCCACGGTAGTCCGCAAGCGAGACATCCTTCCCGGATGCATCGGGGAGAGTGAAGTCCGGGGCCTGCTGCCCGGTGCTCAGCTTCGTGGTGGTTGTCATGGTTCCTCCTAGGGGAGTTCGGTCAGGCCGTGCCGCGGCGGATCAGCTGGCCCTTGGGCTCGCTGAAGTCCACCTCGGTGCCGCGCACGAACGTGCGGCGTACCACCCCGGACAGGGTCTTTCCCTGATACGGCGTGATGTGGTTCTTGTGGTACAGCTTGTCCGCGTCGACGACGAACGCCTCGTCCGCCGCGAAGATCGCAAGGTCAGCATCGTACCCCGGGGCCAGGGTTCCCTTGCGCTGAAGCCGGGCAAGCTCGGCCGGCTTGCGGCCCATCCACTCGACGACGCGCTCGAGCGGAATGCCGCGACGGCGGGCCTCGGTCCAAATGATCGGGAGGCCGAGCTGCAGCGAGGCCACGCCGCCCCACGCGACGCCGAAGTCACCGTTCTCGAGGTCCTTGAGGTCGACAGTGCTCGGCGAATGGTCCGAGACGATGCAGTCGATGACGCCGTTCTCGAGGCCCTGCCACAGGAGTTCCCGATTCGACGCCTCCCGGATCGGCGGGCAGCATTTGAACGCCGTGGCACCGTTCGGGATCTCCTCCGCGAGGAGCGTCAGATAGTGCGGGCAGGTCTCGACCGTGAGCTTGACGCCGTCGCGCTTCGCCGAGGCGATCATCGCAAGGGCGTCCGACGACGAGAGGTGCAGGATGTGCGCGCGCGCGCCTGTCCAGCGGGCCCGTTCGATGACCTCCGCGATCGCGACGTTCTCCGCCCCGCGCGGTCGCGAGTGCAGGAAGCTCTCGTAGATGTCGCCTTCAGGGTTGGGCGCGTGGTCGATGGCCCGCGAGTCCTCGGCATGGACGATCATGAGCCCGTCGAACGAGGCGATCTCGGCGAGGTCCTTCTCGAGCTCATCGACGTCCAGGTGCGGGAACTCGTCCACGCCCGAATGGAGCAGGAAGCACTTGAACCCGAACACGCCCTCGTCGTGGAGTGCGCGCAGGTCCCCGGTGTTCCCCGGGATGGCCCCGCCCCAAAACCCGACGTCCACGAACGACTGCGTCTCCGCCGCCGCCCGCTTGACCCGCAGGGCGTCGACGTTGACGGTCGGCGGGATGCTGTTGAGCGGCATGTCGATGATGGTCGTGACTCCGCCGGCCGCGGCGGCCCGCGTGGCCGAGGCGAAGCCCTCCCACTCGGTGCGGCCGGGCTCGTTCACGTGGACGTGGCTGTCGACGAGGCCCGGGATGAGCGTCTCATCGTCGGCGAGCTCGATGACCTCGCGGCCGGCGAGCTCGTTGCCGAGCGGTTCGAGCGCGACGATGCGCCCGTCCGTGATCCCCACTTCCCGCGGAACGATGCCCGCCGTCGTGAGCACACGCTGCCCGCGGATGACCAGATCGAATCCGGTGTCAGTCATCGCACAGATTCCTTCCTGCTGTCAGTGTCAACGATAGTGAGACCCTCCGACGTTCCCGCGAGGCCCTGCGCGAGGTCCGCCGCGATGACGCGGCCCGTCTCGCGGACGAGGCGCCGGGCGTCCCGCAGGCACACCTCGACGTCTGCCTCGAGGTCGGTGAGGGCGTGCACGGCCGCGAATCCGGCCGTGCGCTGGGTCGGGGTGTCGAGCTGGTTGCGGCCGCACACCCCGACGACCGGGACGCCTTGGGCCCGTGCCTCCGCCGCCACGCCCACAGGCGCCTTGCCCGAGAGAGACTGGGCGTCGAGGCTGCCCTCGCCCGTGACCACGAGGGCCGCGCCCTCGAGCTTCGGGCGGAGGCCGGTGAATTCGACGACGACCTCGATGCCCCGCCGCCGCTGCGCGCCGAGGACGAGGGCCGCGTAGCCCACGCCGCCCGCGGCGCCGGCCCCGGGTGCGTCCTTGAGAGCGACGGCGCGATGGCCCATGGTGCCCCCGAGAACCTCGGCGAAGCGTGCCAGCGCGGCGTCCAGATCGGCGACGTCCGACGGCGTTGCCCCTTTCTGCGGGCCGAACACGGCAGCAGCGCCGTGCTCGCCGAGGAGGGGGTTGTCGACATCGGCCGCGAGGATGAGGGTGGCCGCATCCAAACGAGCGTCGAGCCCGCCGAGGTCGGCCTCCGCGATGCGCGCGAGAGCCGCGCCGCCGAGCGGAAGCTCGTTGCCGGCGTCGTCCGTGAAGCGGGCCCCCAGGCCCTGCAGCATCCCCGCGCCGCCGTCGGTGCAGGCGCTGCCGCCGACGCCGAGGATGATCTCGCGCGCCCCGGCATCGAGCGCAGCGCGAACGAGCTGGCCGGTGCCGAGGCTCGTGGCGTTGCGGGCATCTCTGATGCCGTCGGGGAGGACGTCGAGCCCCGAGGCGGCGGCCATCTCTACGACGGCGCGCCCGCCCGCGAAGCCCGCCGCGCCCGGAGGCGGCTGCACGGCGAACTTCGCCGCGATCGGCTGGCCGGTGGGCCCGGAGACCGCCGCTCCGCGCGGGGAGAACCCCGCGCCGAGCGCTGCGCTCACGGTGCCCTCGCCGCCGTCGGCCACTGGCACCAGGACGAGCTCCGCGTCGGGGAGCACGTCGCGGATGCCTTCCGCGAGTGCCGCGGCCACCTCCGGTGCGGTGAGCGAACCCTTGAACTTGTCCGGGGCGAGGACGATCTTCACTCCGGTCCCCGTCCTAGTCGAGCAGCGCGACGATCGCCGTCGGGGCGTCCTCGCGGCGCTCCGCCGGGTCCTCGAACTCCACGACGTTGTCCAGCTCGGTGCCCATGGCGATGTTGGTCACGCGCTCGAGGATGGCCTCGACGACCACGGGCACCTTGTATTCGGCCATGAGCGCACGGGCCTTTTCGAAGGCGGGGGCGAGATCGTCCGGGTGCTCGACGCGGATTGCCTTGCAGCCCAAGCCCTCGGCGACCTTGACGTGGTCGACACCGTAGCCCTGGACGGTCTCCGATCCGGTGGCGTTCACGTTCTCGAACGCGAGGGAGACGTGGTAGTCCATCTCGAAGCCCCGCTGGGACTGGCGGATGAGGCCGAGGTAGGAGTTGTTCACCACGACGTGGATGTACGGCAGCTGGTGCTGCGCTCCCACTGCGAGCTCCTCGATCATGAACTGGAAGTCGTAGTCGCCCGAGAGTGCTACAACGGTCTCGCCCGGCTTGCCACGGACCACGCCCAACGCAGCCGGCCCGGTCCAGCCCAGCGGACCCGCCTGGCCGGCGTTGATCCACTTGCGCGGACCGAACACGTGCAGCATCTGCGCACCGGCGATCTGGGAGAGGCCGATGGTCGTCACATACGTGGTCTCGGGGCCGAACGCCTTGTTCATCTCCTCGTAGACGCGGAACGGCTTCATCGGGACGGTGTCGAAGTGCGTCTTGCGCTGCATCCGGCCGCGCTTCTCCTGCGCGGACTCTGCCCACGCCGAGTAGTCGGGCAGCGTGCCCGCGGCCTGGCGCTCCTTCGCGACCTCGATGAGGGCGTCGAGGGCGAGGCCGGCGTCCGAGACGATGCCGAAGTCGGGGGAGAAGACGCGGCCGATCTGGGTCGGTTCGATGTCCACGTGCACGAACGTCCGGCCCTCGGTGTACTTCTCGACCGAACCGGTGTGGCGGTTCGCCCAGCGGTTACCGATGCCGATGACGAAGTCCGACTCGAGGAACGTCGCGTTGCCGTACTTGTGGCTCGTCTGGAGGCCCACCATTCCGGCCATGAGGCGGTGGTCGTCGGGGATGGCGCCCCAGCCCATGAGGGTCGGGACCACCGGGACGTTCAGGAGCTCCGCGAACTCGACGAGCTTTGCCGAGGCGTCGGCGTTGATGATGCCGCCGCCGGCCACGATGAGCGGCTTCTCAGCGGCAGAGAGCATGTCGAGCGCCTTCTCGGCCTGCTTGCGTGTGGCGCGCGGCTTCTCGACCGAGAGCGGCTCGTAAGCGTCGATGTCGAACTCGATCTGGGCCATCTGCACGTCGAACGGAAGGTCCAGCAGCACGGGACCGGGCCGGCCGGTGCGCATGAGCTGGAACGCCTTCTGCACCGCGCCGGGCACCTGGCCCGGCTCGAGGATGGTCATGGCCATCTTCGTGAGCGGCTTCGCGATGGACTCGATGTCCACCGCCTGGAAGTCCTCCTTGTGCAGCTTCGCGACGGGCGCCTGGCCCGTGAAGCACAGCATCGGGATCGAGTCGGCCTGAGCCGCGTAGAGGCCCGTGATCATGTCCGTTCCCGCCGGGCCGGAGGTGCCGAGGCAGACGCCGATGTTGCCGGCCTTCGCACGCGAGTAGCCGTCTGCCATGTGCGAGGCGCCCTCCACGTGGCGGGCCAGGGTGTGGCGGATGCCCCCGTGGGCCTTCATTGCCGAGTACAGCGGGTTGATCGCGGCTCCCGGGAGGCCGAACGCCTCGGTGGCGCCCTCCTTCTCCAGGATCGCCACGATCGCGTCGACAGTGCGCATCTTTGCCATTGTCGGTGCTCCTTGAGGTCTAGTTCTTAGGGGTTCAGTTCGTGTGGCTGGAGACGTCTTTGCCGGAGAGTTCGGCGGTCAGCTTGAAGAGGCCCGAGTGATCGAGGCCGCCGTCGCCGCGTGCGACGAGGGCGGAGACGAGCTGGGCGACTGCCGAACCGAGCGGGACGACGACGCCGGCCTCGCGGGCTGCGGAGGTGACGATGCCGAGGTCCTTGTTGTGGAGGGCGAGGCGGAAGCCTGGGTCGAAGTTGCGGCTGAGCATCTTCTGTCCCTTCTGGTCCAGGACCTTGGAGCCGGCAAGGCCGCCGCCGAGCACCTTGAGGGCCGCGTCGGTGTCGACGCCGTACGCCTCGAGGAACACGATCGCCTCCGAGAGAGCCTGGATATTGACGGCGACGATGAGCTGGTTTGCCGCCTTGACGGTCTGGCCCGAGCCGGAGGGGCCCACGTGCACGATCGTCTTGCCGACGGCGCCCAGGACCGGCCGCGCTTCCTCGAAGTCTTCCGGCGCGCCCCCGACCATGATCGAGAGGACGGCGTCGATCGCGCCCTGCTCGCCCCCGGAGACCGGCGCGTCCAAGGGGCGGAGCCCGGCGTCGTGGGCGGCCTGGGCGAGGCGGACGGCGACGTCCGGCCGGATCGAGGACGCGTCGATCCAGAGGGCGCCCTTCTTGGCGTTGGCGAAGACGCCGTCCTCGCCGGTGGTGACGGCTTCGACGTCGGGGGAGTCAGGGACCATCGTGATGATCACGTCGGCGTCCTTGACGGCCTGGGCCACGCTCGCAGCGGCCTTGCCGCCCTCGGTGACGAGCTTCTGGGTCTTCTCTTCGCTGCGGTTGTAGCCGGTGACCTGATACCCGGCCTTGACGAGGTTCACGGCCATGGGCAGGCCCATGATGCCCAAGCCGACGACGGCGATGCTCGCCTTGTTCTCTGCAGTGCTCATTGGTTCTCTCCTTGGGAAGCCTGTGCGGTTGCTGCTCATGCGGGGGGTCCGGGGCCGGATCAGCCCGCGACGGGCCGGATGGCCCAGGTGAAGGCCTCAGCTTGCGGGGCCTTGTACTCGAGGCCGATGTAGCCGTCGTACCCGAGCTCCCGGGAGCGGGTGATCCATTCGCCCAGCGGGAGGGCGCCGGTGCCGGGGGCGCCGCGGCCGGGGTTGTCGGCGATCTGGATGTGGCCGAAGTCCTTGGCGTGGTCCTCGATGACTGCGCGGACGTCGTCGCCGTTGACTGCGAGGTGGTAGAAGTCGGCCAGGAGCTTGATGTTCTCAGCGCCAGCGTCCTTGGCCCTGGCGATCACGGCCAGGGCGTCGGCGGCGGTCTTGAGCGGGTAGGCCGGGGTGCCCGAGACAGGCTCGAGCAGCACGGTTCCGCCGATCTCGGCGATCCCCTGGGCGGCCGCCGAGAGGTTCTCCACAGCCAGCTCGGCCTGCGCCTCGGGGGAGGACCCTTCGAGGCGGTTGCCATAGAGGGCGTTGAAGGCTCGGGTGCCGAGGCGCTCGCCGATGGCGGCGACGACGGCGATGTTGGCCTTGAACTCGCTCTCCCGCCCGACCCACGACACGAGGCCGCGGTCGCCTGCGGGCATGTCCCCCGCGAAGAAGTTCAGTCCGCTCAGCTGCACTCCGGCATCGCGGACCGCGTTCACGAACGCATCGACGTCCCTGTCGGCGGGCACTGCCTCGGCAAAGGGCCACCAGAACTCGACGGCGTCGAAGCCGGCGGCCTTTGCCGCGGCCGGCCGCTCGAGCAGCGGCAGTTCGGTGAGGAGAATGGAGCAGTTCACCGTGTACGTCATTGTCGGGACCTTCCTGCTTCGCTTTCACATTGCGGAATAAGATTTCCTCTTGATGAAAAGTGTAGGACCGAGCTGTGGCCCGGTCAACCCGGGCGGCACTACCCTTTCGCACGGCCCGGTTCGCGCGGGACGCCTCCGCGACCCGCCGAGGGTTTTGGCTCCGACCCTCGGCGCGGCACCACAAGAACCCGCCCGAACGGATACTCCATAGGACCTTGGGCCACTGGCGTTTCCGGTCGAGCGCGGTGAACAATGGCCACATGGCCAGTTACGTCGGCGCGGAACGCGCCTCAAGTACAGATCCCCGTGACTGGGGCAGGGCTCTTGCGGTTGCCCTCGAGCGACTCCTGGAAGCCGCCCGACTCGACGGACGGTACGCTCAGCACGAGCACCTCTGCGGTGTGGACCTCGTCCTCCGGATCGAAGAAGACGGCGACGGCGCGAACGTTGCGGTCCGCTGGGTGCCAGAGGAGGACGGCGTGGACGACGGCGAGAAGGAGAAGCTCGCGAGCTGAGCAGCTCAGCTCGCGGCGGGGCCGCAGTCCGGATGCCCCATTTCCGCCGGTTCGCCGTGGTTGGGCGGGGCGGCACCCCCATCGATCAGGCGGAGCCCCTTCGCCGAGCGATTTCCGCCGGTTCGCCGTGGTTGGGCCGGGCGGCATCCCCTCCAGTCAGGCGGAGCCCCTTCGCCGATCGATTTCCGCCGGTTCGC
>NZ_DAIUJO010000104.1:0-13315 GCF_036848755.1 Sinomonas sp.
AGATCTGCGACAAGTGCAAGGTGATCCGCCGCAACGGTCGGGTCATGGTGATCTGCGAGAACCCGCGCCACAAGCAGCGCCAGGGCTGATCTCCCTTCGGGGAAACCAGCTCGGGCGGCGCCCACGCAATAAATAGAGAAGGCAGCACAAGCTGCGCTGGGACGAACAACAGAGCCCGGACAGCTAACCCCCGGCCCGGAGGCTGGGGCCGCACGGCCAGTGCGGGTGTACTGCCTACGACCTCCGGACAACACAAGGAGAACCGCCACTATGGCTCGTCTCGCTGGCGTTGACATTCCCCGCGAAAAGCGGCTGGAAATCGCGCTTACTTACATTTACGGCGTGGGTCGCACCCGTGCGAAGGAGACGCTCGCTGCCACCGGCATCAGCGCGGACGTCCGCGTGAAGGACCTCACGGATGCCGAGCTGGTCCAGCTGCGTGACTACATCGAGGGCAACTACAAGGTTGAGGGTGACCTTCGCCGCGAGGTGGCCGCTGACATCCGCCGCAAGGTCGAGATCGGCAGCTACGAAGGCCTGCGTCACCGCCGCGGCCTCCCGGTGCGCGGCCAGCGCACCAAGACCAACGCCCGTACCCGCAAGGGTCCGAAGCGGACCGTCGCCGGCAAGAAGAAGGCCGGCCGCTGATCGCGGCTAGCGTCACCAAGAAGTAGGAGTACTCATGCCCCCGAAGACTCGTGCGACCTCGGTCCGCAAGCCGCGTCGCAAGGACAAGAAGAACATCGCGCTCGGTCAGGCGCACATCAAGAGCACGTTCAACAACACGATCGTTTCGATCACGGATCCCTCGGGCGCCGTGATCTCGTGGGCCTCGGCCGGCGAGGTCGGCTTCAAGGGCTCGCGCAAGTCGACCCCGTACGCCGCCCAGCAGGCCGCCGAGTCCGCCGCGAAGCGTGCGCAGGAGCACGGCCTCCGCAAGGTCGACGTGTTCGTCAAGGGCCCGGGCTCGGGCCGCGAGACCGCGATCCGCGCCCTTCAGGCCGCGGGCCTCGAGGTTGGCTCCATCCAGGACGTCACCCCGAGCGCACACAACGGCTGCCGCCCCCCGAAGCGCCGCCGCGTCTAACTGGTTGTCGAAGGTCCTGGCCGGCCGAGGGGCACCTCGGCCGGCCAGAGGCCCGTTACTTAGTCAGACCGTTTTCCATCCATCTGTGTTGCGTCATATAGCGGATGCTCGCTGAAAGGAAACTACGTGCTTATTGCACAGCGCCCCACACTGTCTGAAGAAGTGGTGTCCGACAACCGCAGCCGATTCGTCATCGAGCCGCTGGAGCCCGGTTTCGGATACACGCTCGGCAACTCGCTGCGCCGCACCCTGCTGTCCTCGATCCCGGGGGCTGCAGTCACCAGCATCCGGATCGACGGCGTGCTGCACGAATTCACCACGGTTCCCGGGGTCAAGGAAGATGTCACCGAGATCATCCTGAACCTCAAGAGCCTGTCCATCTCCTCGGACCAGGACGAGCCGGTCGTCGCCTACCTGCGCAAGCAGGGCCCGGGCGTCGTGACCGCAGCGGACATCGCTCCGCCGGCCGGTGTGGAGATCCACAACCCGGATCTGCACATCGCGACGCTCAACTCGAAGGGCAAGTTCGAGCTCGAGCTCACGATCGAGCGCGGCCGCGGCTACGTCTCGGCGGCCCAGAACAAGTCCGCCGACGCGGAGATCGGTCGGATCCCTGTCGACTCGATCTACTCGCCCGTGCTGAAGGTCACCTTCCGCGTCGAGGCGACCCGTGTCGAGCAGCGCACCGACTTCGATCGCCTGATCGTGGACGTCGAGACGAAGCCGGCGATCAAGCCGCGCGACGCCGTCGCCTCCGCGGGCACGACGCTCGTCGAGCTCTTCGGCCTCGCCCGTGAGCTCAACACGGCGGCCGAGGGCATCGAGATCGGTCCGTCCCCGACGGACGCCGCGCTCGCTGCGGACATGGCCCTCCCGATCGAGGACCTGGACCTGACCGTGCGCTCGTACAACTGCCTCAAGCGCGAGGGCATCCACACCGTGGGTGAGCTCGTGGCGCGCTCCGAGGCCGATCTGATGGACATCCGGAACTTCGGTGCCAAGTCCATCGACGAGGTCAAGGCCAAGCTCACCGAGCTCGGCCTCTCCCTCAAGGACTCGCCTCCAGGTTTCGATCTCGCCGCTCGCGCTGCAGCGATCGACGAGGACGAGGCCCCGTTCGGCGACGACGACCTCTAAGCCACCATGAATTGACCGCGGCCGGGTAGATCCCGGCGGCGGCTCACCCGAGGAGAAACTACTATGCCTGCACCCGCCAAGGGTCCGCGTCTGGGCGGTGGCCCGGCGCACGAGCGCCTCATGCTCAACAACCTTGCCGCTGCGCTCTTCGAGCACAAGCGGATCACCACGACCGTGACGAAGGCCAAGCGCCTCCGCCCGGTCGCCGAGCGCCTCATCACGTTCGCGAAGCGCGGCGACCTCGCCTCGCGTCGTCGTGTCCAGGCGGCCATCTCGGCCCGCACCAACACCAACAAGGGCATCATCCACGAGCTCTTCACGGAGATTGCCCCGCAGCTCGCAGAGCGCGATGGCGGCTACACCCGCATCACCAAGATCGGCAACCGCAAGGGCGACAACGCTCCCATGGCGGTCATCGAGCTCGTGCTCGAGCCGGTTTCGGCGAAGCAGGCTGTCGTCCGTGAGGCCGAGGGTGCTGCGCAGCGCGCCGCCGCCCCGAAGGCCGAGCCCGCTGTTGAGGCGGAGACCCCCGCCGAGGACGTCACCGAGGCTCCCGCCGAGGAGACGGCCACCGAGGCTCCGGCCGAGGAGACGGCCACCGAGGCTCCGGCCGAGGCTGAGGCCGAGGAGACCCCGGCTGCTGAGGCCGAGGCTCCCGCCGAAGAGGCCGAGGGCGACGCCAAGTAAGTCCCGCCGTCGGGCGCCCCGAGCGGCGCCGATAGACTGGGGCGCATGAGCGCAGAGAAGGCCCCCGTTCCCGATCCCGGGAACGGGGGCCTTCCCGCGTCTGGGGGCGGGGGCGCCGCGAGCGTGAGGGTTCGCCTCGACGTGGCGTACGACGGCGGCCCGTTCAGCGGGTGGGCAGTCCAGCCGGGCTTGCCGACAGTCCAAGGGTGCCTCGAGGAGGCGCTCGCCCTCATCCTCCGGCGTCCGGTGCGCGTCGTCGTCGCCGGCCGCACAGACGCCGGGGTCCACGCCCGCGGCCAGGTGGTCCACGTGGACCTCAGCGACCAGGAATGGGAGCGCCTCCCGCGCCGCTCCGACTCCGGGCCCGAAGAGGTCCTCGCCCGCCGCCTCCGCGGGGCCCTCAGCAGGGTCCTCGGGGAGGAGACGGGCGCGATCGAGGTGCGCCGCGCCGTCGTCCCTCCCGCCGGCTTCGACGCGCGCTTCTCCGCCCTGTGGCGCCGCTATTCATACCGCATCGCCGACCGCCCCCAGCATTGGGATCCGACCCTCCGCGGGATCACGCTGTGGCACAAGGCTGCACTCGACGTCGGGCGGATGAACGGCGCGGCCGCGCAACTGCTCGGACTCCAGGACTTCCTGGCTTTCTGCAAGCCGCGCGAGGGCTCCACCACGGTTCGCGAACTGCAGGACTTCTCGTTCGAGCGGACCCCCGAAGGCGTCGTCGTGGTCCACGTGCGCGCCGACGCGTTCTGCCACAACATGGTTCGGGCGCTCGTCGGCTCGGCCCTGCGGGTGGGGGAGGGCCTCGAACGCCCCGAGTGGCTGCACGAGCGCATGCTCGCCCGGGTCCGGGATGCGAAGACGAAGCTCGCCCCGGCCCACCCGCTCGTCCTCGAGGAGGTCGGATACCCCGACACCGCGGAGGAGTTGGCGGCGCGCGCCGAGCAGACCCGCGCGCTGCGGGATCCGGCTTAGCGAGGAACGACTAGTCCGAGGCGCTCGCCTCATCGGAGGGCCCGGAAGCCGGCAGGTACAGCGTGAACACGCTCCCTCGCCCGGACTCGCTCACCACCTCGAGACGGCCCCCGTGCCGCTCGGCGATCCAGCTGCACAGGGCGAGGCCCAGGCCCACCCCGGGGATGTCGGACCGCCTCGCCTCGGACGTCCGGAAGAATCTCTCGAAGATCCGCTCGCGATCGTCCTCCGAAATGCCCATGCCGCTGTCGCGCACCTCGATCGCGATCCAGCCGTCGGAGTGCGCGGCCCGCAGGGTGATCGTGCCCCCATCCGGGGAGTACTTGATCGCGTTGGAGAGCAGATTGTCCACGGCTTGCCCCACGCGCAGGGGGTCGATGCGTGCCCACAGCGATTCCTCGAGCTCGACGGCGAGCTGGACCCCCGCGGCCACGGCCGAGAGCCGGGCCGCGTCGGCTCGGCCCTCGAGGACGGGCCGCAGGTCGGCGAACCCGAGGCGTACTGGGATCGCGTTCGACGACGACGCGACGAGGTCCGCGGCGAGGTCCAGGAGCCGTTCGGCGCTGCGCTCGGCGACTTCGAGCCGGAGCCGGTCGTCGGGGGTCAGGTTCTCGGATTCGAGCACGAGGTCGAGGTTGCCGAGGACGGCAGTGAGCGGCGAGCGGAACTCGTGGGCGACCGTCCGGACCAGTTCGGCCTTGTCGTCCACGGCCGTCGCGAGGGCGGTCACGTCTCCGAACGCGACGACGGCGCCTCCCTCGGGTCCCTCGACGGGCCGGGCGACGACGGACAGCGCGATCGCGTCCGGTCCCGTTCCGAGCCAGAACACCTCGCCGTCGATCCGCTCGCCCGCGGCCGCGCGGACCAACGGCCACCGTTCTCGGGGAACGGGGGTGCGCCGGTCCTGGGCCAAGAACGGCAGCCTGGCTCGCCCGCCGCTCATCGCCGGAATCCAGCCCGAGGCCGCCAAGACCTCGCGGAAGCGCCGGTTGGACCGGACCGGAGCGCCGTCAGGCCCGACGGCGACGATCCCCACGTTGACGGCGTCGAGGATCGTCGAGAGGAGCCGCTCCGTGGACTGGGACTCGGCCAGCAGCTTCCGGAGCTGCTCTCTCTGGGCGCGGAGCATGCGCTCCTGGATGCGGAGCCCCGCAGTCGCCGCGCGGATCGCGACCGCGACGGTCAGCATGAGGACCGGCAGCAGGAGCGAGTAGCTCACCCCTGCGGGAAAGCCTCTCCTCACCGCGTCCGTGAGCGTCGGGGCGGTGATGAGGAGCGGCCCGACGAAGCACGTCACGAGCATCCAGACGACCGACCGCATGGACGCCGCGACCCAGATGACGGGGAAGACGGCGAGGGTGCCGAGCCCCTGGAGCGTCCCGTCGCCGGCATTGCGGATGAGCCCGATCGAGACGAGGTCCGCGATCGGGATGAGGAGGACCGCCTGGTCGGGGAGCCGATCCCACGGAACCGTGAGGCACGCGGCGCCCGCAGCGCACACGATGAGGAACCCCGCGACAATGAGCGGCCGCGCGGATTCGCTGTTCCACGGTCCCGGCGCGGCGACCGCCACGATGACGATGGCGGCGACGAGGGGGAGTTGCCACAGCGCAACTCTCGACGTCGAGCGAAGGCGTTTGAGGTATCTCTGCGCGCGCTGGACGACCGCCTGTTCGTTGGCCGACACGTAGCTCCTTCCCGCTACCCCCCTTTATGACACATCCGCTGGTGTGATATTTGCCCCAGTAATGAGAATATGACACGAGATATACCCTTGAATGACAAGGGCTGTCGATGCGGGGACAGGAGAGACAGCGATGGACGACTTAGGCGTGGCCTTGGTGGTCGAGGATGACGACGACGTGCGGCATCTCGTTGAGGACGTCCTGCGGCAGGCGGGATTCGAGGTGATGAGCGCCTCGACGGGCCGGGAAGGCGCCGAGATCGCGCGGCGCGAGGACCCGGCCGTCGTCACGCTCGACCTCGGCCTGCCCGATATCGACGGCTTCGAGGTCCTCAGGCGGATCAGGACGTCGAGCGACGCGTATGTCGTGATGCTGACCGCGCGTGACGAGGAACCTGACACCCTGCTCGCGCTCCAGTCCGGGGCCGACGACTATCTCACCAAGCCCTTCCGCCCCCGCGAGCTCCGCGCCCGCATCGCGGCGATGATGCGACGGCCCCGCGTCGGCGTTGCGTCCCCAGCGCCGGGCACACCGCCCGCGGCCGCTTCCGCCGCCGGGGAGCCGACGCTCGCGAACACGCACGTCCGCGCGTCGCCGGGGCGGACGACGCCGGCACGCCCGGACCCGCTGTTCCGGCACCGGGGGCTCACGCTGGACCCCCGCACGCGAACCGCGCTCCTCGCGGGCCAGGAGCTGGACCTGACCCGCACGGAGTTCGATCTCCTGCACGCCCTCCTGCGAGCGGGCGGCGCCGTGATTCCGCGGGCCGAGCTCGTGCGCGTGTCGCGAGGCGAGCGCTTCCGCGAGGACTCCTACGTGAGCGAGGCGGACGAGCGGGCCGTGGAGGTCCATCTCGGCAACCTGCGGCGCAAGCTCGGTGACGACCCGCGGCAGCCGAAATGGCTCGTCACCGTCCGCGGCGTCGGCTATCGGCTCGCGCCGGCGGCTTCCTGAACCACCCTCGCTCCGGGGAACCGGGACGGCCGGGGCGCAACCGGGCGGTCACGCGCTCGGCGAGCTCCCGCCGTCGTCCGCCACGAGCACCGCGACGGTGCGTTCGCCGCACTCGACAGTCTGGGGGAGGAGCCGCGCAGCGGCGGCCGTGCCCTCGGCGCGCAAGTGGCGCTCGAGGCTGCACGCGAGGCCAGCGAGGCGAGCCGCGCCGACCATGGTCGAGGAGGTCCGCAGGCTCAGCGCGGCGTCGTGGGCGGCGTCGTAGTCGTTCCGCCCGAGCGCGGCGCTGAGGCTGTCGCGGCGCTTCGGCCAGATCCGCACGAAGTCGCGCGCGAATGACGCCGCCGACTCCGGGCCCACATCCTCGGCGAGGACCCGCAGGGCAATGGGGTCGACGAGCGGCAGTGCATCCCCCGTCTCTTCGGACGGAATGCCGGGTGCCGTCATGACCGTCTCCTTCCGGCTCATACGCTACCGCCCCGAGAGAGTAGCGATCGTGTTGATGACCGCGGGTCCGAGGATCGCGATGAACAGCACTGGGAAGATGAAGAAGAGCAACGGGAAGAGCACCTTGACGGGGAGCTTCATCGCCTGTTCCTCGGCGCGCTGGCGGCGCTTGACGCGCATGGCCTTGGCCTGGATGCGGAGCACCCGGGCGATCGCGATGCCGTACGCGTCGGCCTGGACGATGGCCTGTACGAACGTGCGCACCTCCGGCGCGGTCGTGCGTTCCGCGAGGCCGAGGTAGGCCTCGCGCCGGGAACGGCCGACCTGCATGTCCTGCAGGGTACGCACGAGTTCCTCGGAGAGCGGCCCCTTGCCGTTCGAGCTGGCCCGGGCCAGGGCCGCTTCGAAGCCGAGACCGGCTTCGACCGAGATGAGGAGTTGGTCCAGGGTGTTGGGGAGGTCCCGCTGGATGGTCGTCTGGCGCTCCATGCCGCGGCTCAGCAGCATGAGGTCGGGCACCATGTACCCGAAGATCACGAGGAACAGCGCGATGAGCCGGAACGTCGGGGCCCCGCCGAGCGAGACGATCAGCATCCCGAGCACCGCGCCGACGACGCCGAGGGCCGGCTTCGCTGCGAGCAGGCGCCCGAGCGGGAGGGAGGCCGGCCGGCCCGCGAGGGCGAGGAGCCGGTCGAGCCGGCGCACATAGGCGGCCGGGGTCAGGCGCCGAGTGATCCGCTCGAGGAGGCTGCTGAGGCCCGAGTCGGACTCGGACGCCGCCACGAGAGGGGTGATGCCGCGCCCGAGGTTGGTCTGGATGGCGCGGACCTCACGCCGGTCAACGGAGAGCGCGGACCACAGCAGCGCTGCGGCCGCCACGCCGACGAGGGCGGCTGCGAAGAGGGGAATGGCCATCGGTGCCTTCCTAGAACTTGATCTGGATGATCTTGCGGAGCCAGAAGCCGCCGATGCCCATGAGGACGATCGAGGCGGCGATCATGGCCCAGCCGAGCGGATTCGTGAACATCGGCGTCATGTAGGTGGGGTTGACCAGCATGAGGAGCACGACGATCCCCACCGGCAGCGCCATGAGGATGTACGCGGAGAACTTGCCTTCCGCGGCGAGGGCCGAGATGTGTCCCTTGATCTCACTGCGCTCGCGGATGGTCTCGTTGACCTGGTCGAGCACGTCGGCGAGGTTGCCGCCGACCTCGCGGTTGATCTGGATCGCCTGCGCGACCCACACGAAGTCCTGGTTCTCCATGCGGGACGCCGTGTCCTCGAGGGAAGCGAGCAGGTCGCGGCCGAGCGCCGTCTCGTGCACGATGCGGCGCATCTCGTGGGCCGTCGGCTGCGGGCTCTCGGCGGCGGCGGCGTCGATCGCGCGCAGGATGCTGTGCCCGGCGCGGAGGCCGCCGGCGAGGAGGTTGAGCGTGTCGGCGAGCTGGGTGTCGAACCTCTTCCGGCGCCCGGAGATGCGGAACCGGACCACGAACTGCGGAACCAGAGGGGCAATGACCGCGAGCAGGAGGCCGAGCGCGAGGCTGCCCCCGAGGAGTCCGAGCGCGATGCCGGCCGCCATCCCGGCGATGACCCAGATGAGCAGGTCGCCCTGACGGACGTGGAGGCCGGCGACGTCGAGCAGTTCGGGGGAGACGACGCGGAAGCGCCGCCCCGAGATCCATTCCTGGAGGGCGTCCGCGAACCCGGCCGCGGCGCGGCTGAACGCTCCGTCGTTGGCGACGACGGCGGGCCGCCTGCGGGAGGCGGGGAGCGCCCGGTGCCCCGGGCGGAGCACGAGCACCGCGGAGACGAGGCCACCGGCGAGGATGAGGCCGCAGCCGAGCATCACTTCCATGGCTGCTGCTCCTCGTCGCGTCGCGGCGCGGTGAAGATTCCGGGTCGGACGTGGATCCCCAGGTCCTCGAAACGCTCGAGGAAGCGCGGGCGGACGCCGCTTGCGATGGCGCTTCCACGGAAGCGGCCATTCGCGTCGACGCCGGCCGCGTAATCGAAGACGAACGCGTCCTGGAGGGTCACGATCTCGCCCTCCATGCCCTGGACCTCGGTGATGTGCGTGATGCGGCGCGACCCGTCCCGCATGCGCGAGATCTGCACGATGAGGTTCACGGCCGAGGCGATCTGCTCGCGGATGGCACGCAGCGGGAGGTCCATGCCCGCCATGAGCACGAGGGTCTCGAGACGGGCGATCGCGTCCCGGGGCGAGTTCGAGTGGACGGTCGAGAGCGAGCCGTCGTGGCCCGTGTTCATGGCCTGGAGCATGTCGAGCGATTCCCCGCCGCGGACCTCACCGACCACGATCCGGTCGGGGCGCATACGGAGCGAGTTGCGGACGAGGTCGCGGATGGAGACCTGGCCCTTGCCCTCCGTGTTCGGCGGCCGGCTCTCGAGCCGGACCACGTGATCCTGCTGGAGCTGGAGCTCGACGGCGTCCTCGATCGTGACGATGCGTTCGTCGTCGGGGATGAAGGAGGAGAGGACGTTGAGGAGCGTCGTCTTCCCCGTGCCGGTACCTCCCGAGACGATGATGTTGAGCTTGGCCTTGACGCACGCCTGGAGGAGTTCGGCCATCTCGAGCGTGAGGCTCCCGAAGCCGATGAGGTCCCGCACCGTGAGCGGGACCTTGCCGAACTTGCGGATGGTGAGCGAGGAGCCGCCGACCGCGAGGGGCGGGATCACTGCGTTGACGCGCGAGCCGTCGGCGAGGCGGGCGTCCACGAGGGGCGACGACTCGTCGATGCGGCGGCCGACGCGGGAGACGATGCGCTCGATGACGGTGCGGAGCTGGGCCTCGGAGGTGAACCGCAGCTCCGAGAGCTGGAGCTTGCCCTTGCGCTCGATGTAGATCTGGTCGTGGCGGTTGACCATGATCTCCGTGACGTCGTCGTCGTCGAGCAGACGCTGGAGCGGGCCGTAGCCGAGGACGTCGTCCTCGATATCGCGCAGGAGGCGGGAACGCTCGGTTGCGCTGAGCGGGACGTGCTCCTCGTCGATGACGTGGGTGAGCTCGTCGCGGGCCGCCGAGCGCAGCTCCTCCTCGGTGGCGCCCGAGTCGCCGAAGCGCGAGCCCATGCGCTCGAACAGGGCGTCCGCGGCTCGCTGCTTGAGTCCCGCGAGGGCGTCCGAGGGGAGCTGCCGGGCCGCGCCCGGCACCGGCGGCAGGGCGAAGGCGGGGAGGTCGGGTCCTGCGGGGTCGACGACGTCGACCGCGGAGCCCGGTGCGGGCGTCGCCGCGGCGGGTGCCGCCGGGGCCGGACGACCCTCGGCGATGCCGATGCGCTCGGAGAGCTTCACGAGACCACAACCCTTCGGTGGAGACGGCGGCGCGCTTTCGCGATGCCGTCGGGAGTGAACCGGTCGACGACGTCGCCGAGGGCGGACGTTGCCTTGTCACGGCGGCTGGACTGGAGGACCGGGACGCCGCGGTTGGTCGAGTAGGAGACCCAGCGAGAGCGTGGGACGCTCACGTCCACGGGGACGCCGACGGTTGCCTCGACGTCGCGCACGCTCAGGCCAGCCTTCGAGTCGGCCATGTTGATCACGAGGTGGCGCGTCTCGGGCAGGAGCCCGAGGCGGCCCAGGACGTCGAGGCTCGAACGCAGGCCGCGCACGCCCGGGACGTCCATGCCGGTGACCCACACGCCGTCCGTGCACTCCTCGAGCGCCGAGAGCGTGCACTCGCCGAGGCCCGGCGCGGTGTCCACGACGACGTACTCGAACTGGTCCGCGAGCTGGCGGATGAGGCGCGCGACCTGATCGGGCGTGATGTGGTCCGCCTCGACGGGATCGCGGGGCGCGCACAGGGCATAGATCCCGGCCGGGTGGAGTGTGAGGAACGCCTTGAGCACGAGGGAGTCCTGGGCCGCCGCACGGGAGACGCCGTCCGTGACGGTGTGCTCGGGGTCGAGGTCGAGGCCCGAGGCGACGTCACCGAACTGGAGGTCGAGGTCGACGATCACGACGTTCATCGGCGCGACCTTGCCGAGTCCGACCGCGATGTTCGTCGCGAGGGTCGTCTTGCCGACGCCGCCCTTGGGCGAGAAGACGCCGATGACGCGCCCCCGGTGATCGTCGGTGGGGGTCGGGACGCTCGATTCGCGGCGCCGCCCCTCCGAAGTCTGCACAGAGCGCTGGAGGACGACCCGCAGCTGCTCCGGCTCGACGTTCGCGGAGACCACGTCGCGGATGCCGGCCCGCATGGCCTGGAGCATGAGTTCGGCGTCCGCCTCCGCTGCCAGCAGGACCGAGACATCGGGGAAGCGGACGTCGAAGACCGTTGCGAGCCGCAGCGCGCCGTCGAGCGGGACGCCGGGACCGAGGACGACGACGGCGGGCCGCACCCCGCCGAGCAGGTCGAAGATCTGCTCGGGCTGCTCGGGGAGTTCCGCGGTGGCGACGGTGTGAACGCCGCCCGGGAGGGCGCCGTCGACCGCTCCCCGCATGCGCTCCGCGAAGTCGGGGCTCGGGGTGATCAGGACGAAGCGACTCATTGGTACACCTTCGATCGGTCGATCGGGTTCGGGGTCGTCTGCGGGAGGTTGGGCTGTTCCTTGCTGAGCCAGATGGTGCCCCACTGGGCGGCGAAGACGATCTTCGTGGCCTGAACGTCGTTGACCGCGACGGTCAGCGTGATGTTGCCCGTGGCCGGCTTGGAGTTGTCCGTCGGCTCAGTGACGCCCTGGACCGAGGTGATGAGCACCGAGTGGTACGCGAGCGCCGTGCTCTCAGGGCCGCCCGTCGGGATCGCGCCGTGGTCGAACGAGAGGAAGATACCCACCGTGTCGCCCGCCTGGAGCTTGCCGCCCACCGCTCGATCCGCGCTGATCGAGAACGAGACCTGCTGGAGGCCCGCCGGCACCGCCACCGAGCCAGGCGCGGTCAGGGTGCTCGGGTCTGCGAGGTGGTCCGACAGGAGCTGCTCGCCCGGCTGCATGGCCGCCGAGACGACCTTGCCCGAGGTCCCGTCGAGGGAGTGCAGCGCCGTCGGCGCGACCGCGCTCGCCGGGAGCGACTTGAGCTGCACCGAGTCACTGATATTCGCCGCAGGCGTGCCCTGGGGGATGGGCTTCGTGACGACCAGGACGTCGGTCGGCTTCATTCCGGCCTGCGCGCGGGCGTCGGCGCCGTTGGCGTATGAGATCACCAGCACGACGCCGAGGATGGCCGCGACGAGGGCGGCGGCGCCGGCAACGAGTCTGGACTTCACGATGCTCCTGAGTTCTGTGGTTCGGTGGGGGTTGTCAGTTGGTGAGCTTGACGATGGTCGCGCCGAAGCTCGACGAGGGGCCGAGCTGGTAGACGCTGTCGAGGTCGACGTAGGTGATGAACTGGCCAATGATCCCCCGGCAGCTGCCGGTGCAGGCCAGGGCCGAGGAACCGTTCGGGTTCTGGTTGTTGTACACGGCCGGGCTGTTGCTGCCGAAGTTCCACCCGATGACACTGAACGCAGCGAAGCCCACCAGCGTGTAGACGGCGCTTGACCCTGTGCCCGTGACTGCGGTGAACACCGGCAGGAGGACCACGATCCGCTGGCCCGCCTGGAGCGTGTTGACCCAGTTCTGCAAGACGGTGGTGCAGTTCGGGGGCGGGCTGTTGCCCGGGGCGCTGCCGCCCTCGGACGATGCGATGTTGATCGTCGCCCCGCACTGGTTAGGGTCCTGGACGAGCCAGCCGAACCCGCCCGGGACCACTGCCCCCGAAGGACCGTAGTTGCAGCTCGGGTTCGTGCCCGAACCGTGGTCCTCCAGCAGCTGGTAGGCCCCGCCGATCATGCCCTGCACCTGGCACACGGAGAAGGCGAGCGGGAACGGGGCAATGCCCTTGCTGGGGCTGCCCCACGCCGCGGTCGCCGTCGCCCCCAGCGTCGCGCTCGTGATGCCGAGCGTCTGAGCCAGGAACAGCGAGACCGAGCCCGCCTGCATCCCCGGTTGGAGCGGTTGAGTCGCGGCGGTGACCGTCTGTGCGGTGGTGTTGACCGTGAGCGAAGCGATCCCGGCCTGCGCCCGGTACATGTTCGACTGAGCAAGCGAGGTCGCCAGCGTGGAGGTGCTCGTGCACTGCGGGTCCTGAAGCGAAGCGGCGCACTTCTGGGCGACCGCGATGGCCGCAGCGTCCGCGCCGGTCTGAAGCTGCGCGCGCTTCGCGTAGAGCATCCCGCCGTCGACCGCGAGGGCACCCGCCGCGAGCAGCACCGTCAGAAGGAACGCCGCCACCACGGCGACGGCCCCGCGCTCGCGGTCCGCTCCGCCGTCGTACTTCGCGATCAGCCGCCGCACAGCATGACCCCCTTGCCCTGGAGCGGGAAGGTCCCGAAGAAGCCGGT
>NZ_DAIUJO010000105.1:0-13233 GCF_036848755.1 Sinomonas sp.
CCCGAGAGTGTCGGGGAGGGGAGTTTGTGTACCCGAGAGTGTCTGGGAGGGGAGTTGGTGTGCCCGAGAGTGTCTGGGAGGGGAGTTTGTGTACCCGAGACGGAGAGGGGGGCGTTACATCGTCGACGGCACGAACATGGGCAGGAAGCGGAAGAAGATCGAGGCAATCACCCCGATGTAGAGGACGGCGACAATGATCCACCCCCATTCTCCGAGCGCCTTCACGAGACCCGGCGGGGCTGGAATGGCCCCGCGCTGGAGGTTGCGGATCGTGGTCCAGACGAACATCGGGATCATCATGGCCCACACGATCATGCACAGCGGACACAGTATTCCGATCGCGTAGAGCGCCTGGCTCCACAGCCATACGACGAACACGAACCCGAGGGTCACGCCGATCTGCAGGCAGACCCAGTACCAGCGACGGAAGGCTGCGCCGGCGAAGATGCCCATCGCGGCCGTCAAGGTGATCGCGAACGCGACGATCCCGATGAACATGTTCGGGAAGCCGAAAAGGGAACTCTGCCACGTGCTCATGACCTGGCCACACGAGATCCACGGATTCACGTCGCACACGGTCACGAAGTTGGGGTTGGCCAGCTTCTGGAGCTTCTCGAGCACAAGCTCGCCGGACGCGAGCCACCCGACGATGCTCGTCACGAGGAGCAGCCATGCGAAGGGAATCCTCTTCGTCATGACTGGGCCGGTTTCGGCCGGAGTCGCAGTCTCGGTCTGGGCGGAGGCGGCGGCCTGCGTCATGACGATGGTTCCTTCCTGGGTGGCTTGCCCAGATTCTACGGCGCGCGTCTGACACCCAGCTGATTGGGGGGTGTGTGAGACAATGCAGTTGGCCGGACGTCGATCCACATTCGGCGGCCGGTCCGATGCACTGCCACGAAGACCGCCGGTCCAACGCCGGGCGCACGGGTGATTTGCCCATCTGCCGCCCGCTGGCTCCGGAGGCACCTTGTCGGCCGGATAGGCCGCGGGTCCCGGGCAGCATCGGCTCAAGTGGTCGGCGACGCCGCAGCCGCTCGGGTACCAGAGACGACTTCGTCGGCGCCTGCGGGTGCCGGCACGTGGTGCCGTTCGGGCGCCGGATGTGGCGGCGTTGCGGGCGGCTTGTGGAGTACGCACAAATGGACATCGAACAGCAGGCCCCAGAGGGTCCGGAACGTCCCATCGAAGAGGCTGCACCCGCGGCCAAGACGCGCCGGGCACCGCGCAGGGCCAAGGCCGCTGCGGGCAGCCCGAGCGAGCCGCCTGTGGGCGGTTCCCCTGAGCAGGCCGACGCGACTCAGGAGGCCGCGAACGACGCCGCAGGGCCCGGCGAGGCGGTTGACGCCCCGCAGGCAGAAGTCCCCCAGAAGCCCAAGAGGGCACCGCGCAGCCGGAAGAAGGCCGAGCCGCCAGCGACCGAGGCGGTGTCCGCAAGCGGAGCGCCTGGAGCCCCCGCCGCGGCCGAATCCGGGAGCCAGAGCACGGACGCTCCCGTCGAAGCCGCGCCCGCACCGAAGTCCCGCTCCCGCCGCACGTCGGCCCGGGCAGCAGCGGCCCACGCAGATTCGAAGTCGGCGTCCGCGACGCCGATGCTCCCGCTCCCAGACGACGGCGAGCAGGGCGAAGAGCCGACGGGCGGCTCCGGTTCGCGGGCCAAGAGCTCGGTGCGGGCGCGCCGTCGTGCTGTTGTCGCCGCCCAGGCGGCCCAGATCGCCGTGGAGGAGTCGGAGGCCCCGGACGAGGGGCCGGCCGCGGAGCTCGAACCTGCACCGGAGGAGCAGCCCGCTCCCCAAGCCAAGCGCCCCTCCCGTCGGCGGCCCAAGGCGGCCGCGGAGGAGCCCGCTGCCGAGGAAGAGGTGGCCTCCCCGGAGGCCGCTGAGGGATCCGAGGGGGAGCCCGAGCACACCCCGGAGGAGCCTGCTGCGATGGGCCCCCTCGCCGCGCTCTTCAGCGAGCCGCTCTCCCCGACGTCGATGATCTTCCAAGCCCCGGATCTGAGCATCGTCACGACGCGTTCCGCGGCGCCCTCGATGCCGATCGACGACGAGACCGAGGAAGACGAGGACGACGAGTCGGCAGGCTCGCGCCGCCGCCGTCGCAGCCGTGGCCGGCGAGGACGCGGCCGTCTCGAGGAGGGCTCAGAGGAGGCCGAGGAGGATTCGGAGGAGTCCCCCGACGAGCAGGAAGAAGTCACGTCCCGCCGCCGTCGCCGCCGCCGTCGGGGCGAGGCCGACCTCGAGCTCGAGGGCGGGTTGGACGACGATCCGCCCAACACTGTCACCCGTGTCCGGGCGCCCCGCACCCGCGCAGAGGTCACGAGCAACCGCGTCCAGAGCGTCAAGGGGTCCACGCGCCTCGAGGCCAAGAAGCAGCGCCGCCGGGAGTCCCGCGAGTCGGGCCGGCGCCGTCACGTGATCACGGAGGCGGAGTTCCTCGCCCGCCGCGAGTCGGTGGACCGCCAGATGGTCGTGCGGCAGAAGGAGGACCGCATCCAGATCGCGGTCCTCGAAGACGGCGTTCTGGCCGAGCACTTCGTGTCCAAGACGCAGCAGGATTCCCTCATCGGCAACGTGTACCTCGGCAAGGTGCAGAACGTGCTGCCCTCGATGGAGGCTGCGTTCGTCGACATCGGGCGCGGCCGAAACGCCGTGCTGTACGCGGGCGAGGTCAATTGGGACGCGGCTGGCCTCGAGGGCGCACCGCGCCGCATCGAGAACGCGCTCAAGTCGGGCGATTCGGTGCTCGTCCAGGTCACGAAGGACCCAGTGGGCCACAAGGGTGCGCGCCTTACGAGCCAGATCTCCCTGCCCGGTCGGTACCTCGTCTACGTGCCGGGCGGCTCGATGACGGGCATCTCGCGGAAGCTGCCCGACGTCGAGCGCAATCGGCTGAAGCGGATCCTGAAGGATCGTCTTCCCGCCGACGCGGGCGTGATTGTGCGCACCGCGGCCGAGGGGGCGAGCGAGGAAGAGCTGACCCACGACATCAACCGGCTGCGGGCCCAGTGGGAGGCCATCCAAGGCCAGGCGACGTCGACCAAGGTCCTCGCCCCGGAGCTCCTCTACGCGGAGCCGGATCTCACGATCAAGGTCGTGCGCGACGTGTTCAATGAGGACTTCTCGAAGCTCATCGTGAGCGGCGAGGAGGCCTGGGACACGATCGAGGCGTACGTGACGTACGTGGCGCCCGACCTTCTGGGGCGCCTCGAGAAGTACCAGGGCGAGGCGGACATCTTCGCCGAGTGGCGGATCGACGAGCAGATCCACAAGGCGCTCGACCGCAAGGTCTTCCTGCCGTCGGGCGGATCCCTCGTGATCGACCGCACCGAGGCGATGACGGTCATCGACGTCAACACCGGAAAGTTCACGGGCTCCGGGGGCAACCTCGAGGAGACGGTGACGAAGAACAACCTGGAGGCCGCGGAGGAGATCGTCCGCCAGCTGCGCCTTCGCGACATCGGCGGCATCATCGTCATCGACTTCATCGACATGGTGCTCGAGTCGAACCGAGACCTCGTGCTGCGGCGCCTCGTCGAGTGCCTCGGCCGGGACCGCACGAAGCACCAGGTTGCCGAGGTCACCTCGCTGGGCCTCGTGCAGATGACGCGCAAGCGGATGGGCACCGGCCTGCTCGAAGTGTTCAGCGAGACGTGCGAGGTGTGCGGCGGTCGCGGGGTCATCACCCACGAGGAGCCCGTCGAACGAGGGCGCGTGCAGGGCTCCACGTCGGAACATCAGCCGTTGCGCGGCGACGGCCAGCAGACGGCCGCCCGCCCCGAGCGGCGCCGCCGTCGCGGGCGCGGTCCGCAGGAGCAGGAGCCGGCCCCGGCCCCCGTGCATCATCACCCCGTCCCCGAGGTCGACGACGCCGAGCGGCAGGCGCGCGCTCAGGCGACGAGGGCGGCGCTCGCCGCGGTCGCTGCGGCGGCCCACGCTGCTCATGTGCACGACGACGAGAAGGCCCACCCGGAGGCGCACGAAGAGGCACCGCAGCTCGCACCGCAGCCGGGTCCGCAGCAGGAGCCCGCTCCCGCCCCTGCGGCCATCCCGCAGGTGGCCGTCCCGGTCCTCACGATCGGCGGTGAGCGCATCGAGCTCCCGGTCGGCGAGTCCGTACCGGTCCCGCCCCGGCCCGAACCGACCCTCAGCCTCGACGCGTTGAGCCATGCGTTCGACGAACTCACCGGCGAACGCCATTCGGGGGGCGAGGAACGCCACGGGCGTCGGCGCCGCAGCCGCGGGGCCCAGAGCGGTCAGGGATCGGCTGAGGTGACTCGCGTCGACGAGTCGGGGGGTGCGGTCGGCAGCCGCACGCGCACATCGGCGGCACAGCCTGCCCCGGTCCCTGAGAAGCCCGAAGGCGAGGGCCCGCTCATCCTGGGTGTCGGCGTCCCCGCCTCGGAGCTCTGAGCGGTGGCGCGGCGCATTCCCCGGGTCCTGAGCATTGCCGGCTCCGACCCCTCGGGCGGAGCCGGCATTCAGGCCGACCTCAAGAGCATTGCGGCGATGGGCGGCTATGGGATGGCGGCCATCACCGCGCTGACCGCCCAGAACACGCGGGGCGTCACGGGCGTCCACACGCCTCCGCCGGAGTTCCTGACGGCGCAGCTTGACGCGGTGTCCTCGGACATCGCCGTGGACGCCGTCAAGATCGGCATGCTCTCGGACACCTCCGTGATCCACGCTGTCGGGGAGTGGCTTGACCGGGCGCGCCCCGCCGTCGTCGTCCTTGACCCGGTGATGGTCGCCACGAGCGGGGACCGGCTCCTCGCGGACGACGCCGCGGCCGCCCTGCGCGGGCTCCTCGCCAAGGCGGATCTCGTCACGCCGAATCTTCCTGAGCTCGGGGTGCTCCTCGACGAGCCGACGGCGGCGACCTGGGCGGAGGCGCTCGCCCAAGGCGAGCGGCTCTCGGACCGCATCGGCGCCGTCGTCCTCGTGAAGGGCGGCCACCTGGGTGGGCCGGACTGCCCGGACGCACTCGTGGATGCGAGCGCGCCAGCAGGGCAGCGGGTCGTCGAGGTGGACGGAACGCGGGTGGATTCGCGCAACACCCACGGGACGGGGTGCTCGCTCTCGTCCGCGCTCGCCACGATGCAGGCCCGGACGGGGGACTGGGCGGCTTCGCTTCGCGTGGTCAAGGAGTGGCTGCTGGGCGCGATCGCGGCGTCGGACGAGCTAGAGGTCGGCGGCGGCCACGGGCCGGTGCACCACTTCCACCATGCCGAGGGGACGGTGCCTCTCGCCGAGGGCGAGTTCGCGGCCCGCATGTGGGATGGGACCGCCAAGGTCCGCGCCGAGATCGACGCGCTGCCGTTCGTGGCTCAGCTCGATGCCGGTTCGCTTCCCGAGGCCCAGTTCGCGTACTACCTCGCGCAGGACGCTCAGTACCTCAACGGCTTCTCGAGGGCCCTCGCTCGCGCGAGCGCTCTCGCGCCCACCGAGGAAGAGCAGGCGTTCTGGGCGAATTCGGCTCAGGTCTGCCTCGAAGTCGAGGCCGAGCTGCACCGCTCGTGGCTCTCCCGTCATCCGGTCCCGTCGGGTGGGACGTCTGTCCAAGGGCCGGTGACGAAGGCCTACCTCGACCACCTCATCGCTGCGTCCTCGGTGGGGAGCTATGCGGTGCTCGCTGCGTCTGTGCTCCCGTGCTACTGGATCTATGCGGTTGTCGGCGAGGACCTCCACCGGCGGCACGTCCAGCGCGCCGAAGCCGGAACGGCCTCCCCCGAGCATCCTTACGGGGCGTGGATCGAGACGTACGCCGACGAGGGCTTCGCCGAGGCGACGCGGCGGGCCATCAGCTTCGCAGACCGGGCCGGCCAGGCCGCGTCGGCAGGAGAGCGCGCGGCGATGATGGAGGCGTTCCGGCAGTCGACCGTGTACGAGCGCGACTTCTTCGACGCGCCGTCGAAGTTCGCCTGGGCGGAGAACCTCCCCGAAGTGGGCTAGACTTGAACAGCGTGCTTCCGGCACGGGCTCCTCACAGCAGGCCATGTGCCTCGCTGCGGGTGGTCATTTGCGGCCGGGTGGAGGACTGGCGTAGTCTAGATCCTCGGTGCTGACGCCTACACTTGGGTTTCGTTCCCAGGGAATCCCCTCGCGGGCTCACGGCAAGAAGCACAGTCGAGCGCTTCCAGGCCGCTGCAGGGCAGCAGTGTGGGGCGCCGCGCGCAAGAGCTT
Organism: Sinomonas sp.; assembly: GCF_036848755.1. Classification (NCBI taxonomy): domain Bacteria; kingdom Bacillati; phylum Actinomycetota; class Actinomycetes; order Micrococcales; family Micrococcaceae; genus Sinomonas; species Sinomonas sp. The sequence continues at coordinate 6,180 of NZ_DAIUJO010000105.1, forward strand.
TCAGTAATAACGTCGAGAGAAGTGAGTTCCCAGTGGTGTACGCGATTGTCCGCGCCGGCGGCCGCCAGGAGAAGGTTTCCGTCGGAGACTTCGTGACCCTCAACCGCGTGGCCGGCGGTGCCGGCAGCACCATCGAGCTGCCCGCCCTCCTGCTGGTCGACGGCGAGAAGGTCACGTCCGATTCCGCCGAGCTGGCCAAGGTCAAGGTCACGGCTGAGGTCCTCGAGGACCTCCGTGGCCCGAAGATCGTCATCCAGAAGTACAAGAACAAGACGGGCTACAAGAAGCGCCAGGGCCACCGTCAGGATCTGACGAAGGTCAAGATCACCGGCATCACCGCCTGATCGCGATTCCCAATACTTCAGTAACCCCACAGATTCCAAGGTAGGCACAGCTCATGGCACACAAGAAGGGCGCAAGCTCCACCCGCAACGGCCGCGACTCGAACGCGCAGCGCCTCGGCGTCAAGCGCTTCGGCGGCCAGACCGTCAACGCCGGCGAGATCCTCGTGCGCCAGCGCGGCACGCACTTCCACCCGGGCAACGGCGTTGGCCGTGGCAAGGACGACACCCTCTTCGCCCTCGAGGCTGGCGCTGTGCAGTTCGGCACGCGCCGCGGCCGTCGTGTCGTGGACATCGTCGTCGCCCAGTAGTCTGGGCTGGCCCGGCGGATGCCGGGACCGCAGTTTTTATCACGGTGGAGCGGGCCAGTGGCCCGCTCCACCTGTTTTTTTGCCCATGCACCGTCCGGAAAGGGCGGTCGCGGGACGCCGGGGACGGCGTGCCCCGCGAACTAGAATCGGGGGAGACCCCGGCGTAAGGAGAATGGCGTGGCGAGCTTCGTCGACCGCGTGGTGCTGCACGTCTCGGGCGGGCACGGGGGACACGGCTGTGTTTCCGTCAAGCGTGAGAAGTTCAAGCCGCTCGGCGGTCCGGACGGCGGCAACGGCGGCAACGGCGGCGACGTCGTCCTGCGGGTCTCGACCCAGACGACGACGCTGCTTGACTACCACCATTCGCCCCATCGCCACGCTGAGAACGGCGGCCCCGGAATGGGTGACTGGCGTGCCGGCCATCGGGGGGAGACGCTCGTGCTTCCTGTGCCCGACGGGACGGTCGTGAAGTCGCGCGACGGCGTCGTCCTCGCCGATCTTGTGGGGGAGGGCGCGGAGTTCGTCGCCGCCGCGGGAGGCCAGGGCGGGCTGGGCAACGCGGCGCTTGCGACGGCGAAGCGAAAGGCCCCGGGCTTTGCCCTCCTCGGCATCGAGGGCGAGGAGCGGGACATCGTCCTCGAGCTCAAGTCGATCGCTGACGTCGCCCTCGTCGGCTTCCCCTCAGCCGGCAAGTCCAGTCTCATCGCGGCCATGTCTGCGGCCCGGCCGAAGATCGCCGACTACCCGTTCACGACCCTCGTGCCCAATCTGGGGGTCGTCCAGGCCGGCGACGTCCGCTTCACCATCGCCGACGTTCCCGGCCTCATCGAGGGAGCGAGCGAGGGCCGTGGGCTCGGCCACGACTTCCTGAGGCACGTCGAGCGGTGCGCCGCCATCGTGCACGTCCTCGACTGCGGCACGCTCGAGTCTGACCGCAACCCGGTCGACGATCTCGACATCATCGAGGGCGAACTCGCGAAGTACGACGTCGACATGAGCTTTGCGGGGCCCGATGGCGAGGTGGTCCCGCTCAACGAGAGGCCCCGGCTGGTGGCCCTCAACAAGGTTGACCTTCCGGACGGCAAGGCCATGGCGGAGATGGTCCGTGCCGAACTCGAGGGCCGCGGCTATCGCGTCTTCGAGGTTTCTGCGACCAGCCACGAGGGCCTCCGCGCCCTCGGCTTCGCGATGGCCGAGATCGTCCAGCGTGCCCGTGACGAGGTCAAGGCCGCGCCGCCGAAGGTGGCCCCCGCCGTCCTGCGCCCCCGCGCCGTCAACGAGAAGTCGTTCGCCATCCTCAAGGAGGAGCGCAACCTCGAGCCGCTGTTCCGCATCATCGGCGAGAAGCCCGAGCGTTGGGTCAAGCAGACGGACTTCACGAACGACGAGGCCGTCGGCTACCTGAGCGACAGGCTCAATCGGCTGGGTGTCGAGGACGAGCTCTTCAAGATCGGTGCGCGTGCCGGTGACACGGTGGTCATCGGTGAGGACGATGCCGTGGTCTTCGACTGGGAGCCGACGATGTCGGCCGGGGCCGAGCTCCTTGCCGGTCCCCGCGGAACCGATCTCCGGCTCAGCGACTGGTCGCGGCCCACGCGCGCCCAGAAGCGCGACGAGTTCGAGGACCGCAAGGCGGCCAAGGCCGCGGCGCGCGAGGAACTCGAGGCCGAACGGCGCGCTGGAATCTGGACGGAGTCGAGCCGTCGTAGGGAGTGGGCGCCGGATGTGAAGTCCGAGGAGAGCGATGACGACGGCGAGTTCTGAGCTCGGCGTCCGCGGCCGGGAGTGGCTGCCGGAGGCGCGGAGGATCGTCGTGAAGGTGGGCTCGTCGTCGCTCACGACGATTCGGGGCGGAATTTCGGAACAGTCCCTCGCGGCGCTCGTCGACACGCTCGCGGAGCGGGCCAACGAGGGAACCGAGATCGTTCTCGTCTCGTCGGGGGCCATCGCGGCGGGCCTCGCGCCCCTCGGACTCGCGAAGCGCCCGCGTGACCTCGCGACGCAGCAGGCGGCGGCGAGCGTCGGCCAGGGCCTGCTCATGGCGCGCTACACGCATGCGTTCGGCGCGCACGGCGTGACAGTGAGCCAGGTCCTGCTCACGGCCGACGACCTCGTGCGGCGCACGCAGTACAAGAACGCGCATCGCGCGCTCGAGAAGCTCCTGCACCTCGGCGTCGTGCCTGTCGTCAACGAGAACGACACCGTCGCAACCCACGAGATCCGTTTCGGCGACAACGATCGCCTAGCCGCCCTCGTGGCCCACCTCGTCCACGCGGACGCGCTCGTGCTCCTCTCCGACGTCGACTCCGTCTATACCGGACCACCGGCGGAAGGGGGCGTCCGCATCCCGCACGTGCGCGGAGCAGATGATCTCGACGGCGTCCGGATCGGCAGCTCCGGCGCCGCCGGTGTCGGCACGGGCGGCATGGCTACGAAGGTCGAGGCTGCAAGCATCGCGGCAAGCTCTGGCATTCCGGCGCTCGTGACGTCGACGGCGGCGGCGGGCCGTGCGCTGGCCGGCGAGGACGTCGGGACCTGGTTCAGCGTGAGCGGGCGGCGGAAGCCGGTGCGCCTCCTGTGGCTCGCGCACCTTGCAGCGACGAGGGGGACCCTGACGCTCGACGACGGCGCCGTCCGGGCGGTCGTGCAGCGTCACCGGTCGCTTCTGCCCGCCGGGATCACGGCGGTGGCGGGTGACTTCGAGGCGGGTGATCCGATCGAAATCGCCGACACGGCCGGGAATGTGGTCGCTCGGGGACTCGTGAACTTCTCGGCGGACGAGCTGCCGGACATGCTCGGGCGCTCCACCAAGGAGCTCGGCAGGGCGCTCGGTCCCGAATACGAGCGTGTGGTCGTTCACACCGATGACCTCGTGATCGTCTAGCTCGTTAGACTTGAAGGCATGACTGACACCGTCGCCCACCACGAGACCGCCCACGCCGCCGCGCAGGAAGCGGTCGCTCCGGCCGCCGCTCAGCCGGTCGGCGTCGAGGCCGCGGTCCTCGCCGTCGGCGATCGTGCCCGCGTCGCGTCGCGCGCCGTCGGCCGTGCGAACCGCGCGTGGAAGGACCGCGCGCTCCGGGCCATCGGGAGTGCGCTCAAGGAAAACGAGTCGCGCATCCTTGCGGCCAACGAGAAGGACCTCGAGGCCGGTCGTGAGAACGGGACCTCGAAGGCGCTCCTCGACCGTCTTGCCCTGAGCCCTGCTCGCATCGATGGGCTGGTTGCCGCTCTCGAGAACCTCGCGGGCCTCCCCGACCCGGTCGGCAACGTCGTGCGCGGGCAGACGCTCCCCAACGGGCTGCGGATGCGTCAGATCAACGTCCCGATGGGCGTCGTGGCCGCGATCTACGAGGCGCGCCCCAACGTCACGGTGGATATCGCCGGGCTGGCGCTCAAGAGCGGCAATGCCGTCATCCTTCGGGGCGGCAGCGCTGCCGCCAACACGAACCGTGAGCTCGTCGCGATTCTCCGCGACACGCTCGTCGAGGTCGGACTGCCCGCCGACGCCGTTCAGACCGTCGACGAGTACGGCCGCGCCGGTGCCGAGGTGCTCATGAAGGCCCGCGGCCGCGTCGACGTCCTGATCCCGCGCGGTGGCCGGGAGCTCATCCAGAACGTCGTCCTCAACTCCACCGTCCCGGTGATCGAGACCGGCGAGGGGAACGTGCACATCTTCGTCGACGAGTCTGCCGACGAGACGATGGCTGTCGAGATCCTGCTCAATGCCAAAACGCAGCGCCCGAGCGTGTGCAATACGGTCGAGACGCTCCTCGTGCATTCGAAGAGCACGGTGCTCCCGGCGCTCGCGCGCGCTCTCGCCGAACGCGGCGTGCGCCTGCACGTGGACGGGCGCTCGATGGACTCGCTGCCCGCCGGCGTCGAAGCTGTCGCGGCGACCGACGCGGACTGGGCCACCGAGTACATGGATCTCGACCTCGCCGTTGCAACCGTCGACTCGATCGACGAGGCGCTCGAACACATCAGGCGCTGGAGCACGGGGCACACCGAGGCGATCATCACGAACGACCTCCGCAATGCTGAGCGGTTCATCGCGGAGATCGACTCCGCCGCCGTCATCGTCAATGCCTCGACGCGCTTCACCGACGGCGGCGAACTGGGACTCGGTGCCGAAGTCGGCATCTCCACCCAGAAGCTGCACGCTCGGGGCCCGATGGGGCTGACCGAGCTCACTACCACCAAGTGGATCGTTCAGGGCGAGGGACAGGTTCGCGAGTGAGCCGTTCCCCGGACCTGCCGGGGTAGGATGATCGGAAGACTGATCACCGTGATCACAGGGATTTCGCAAGGCTCGGAGGAGTAACCATGCTGGCAACGCTCATGACCACCGCACTCACCGTGGGTGCAGAGGCCGCGGGGGATGAGACGAAGGCGCCGACGATCGCGCCGCCGTTCGTCATCGGCATCACGCTCTTTGCCTTCTTCGTCGTGCTGCTCTTCGTGACGCTCTCCTACACCAACCTCGGGCGTCGCCATGAGCCCACCGAAGAGCACGCCGACCCACACCGTCAGCACCCGAACAAGCACGACCGCCACCAGGGCGCCGCGAGCCACTGACCCCTTTGACGGAGCCAGCACAGGTGCCGGGAGGGCGGCGCATTCGCCTCGGAGTGATGGGTGGGACCTTCGACCCCATCCACCACGGGCACCTCGTCGCGGCGAGCGAGGTGGCGTCGAAGTTCGGCCTCGACGAAGTCGTCTTCGTGCCGACGGGTGAGCCGTGGCAGAAGTCGAGCCGCACGGTCAGCCTCGCCGAGCACCGCTATCTCATGACGGTGATCGCGACGGCGTCGAACCCGCGGTTCACGGTGAGCCGCGTCGACATCGAGCGGCCAGGGCCGACTTACACGATCGACACTCTGCGGGACCTCAGGGCGGAGAGGCCTGAGGCGGATCTGTACTTCATCACGGGTGCAGACGCTATGGCCCAGATCGTCGGCTGGAAGGACGTGGACGAGCTCTGGAGCCTCGCGCATTTCGTCGGAGTCACCCGGCCTGGGCATGAACTGCCGGATCTGGGGCGCGCGGAGGTGAGCCTGCTCGAGGTGCCTGCCATGGCTATCTCGTCGACGGATTGCCGCGCACGGGTCGCGTCCCACGAGCCGGTCTGGTATCTGGTGCCGGACGGCGTCGTCCAGTACATCGCGAAGTACGGCCTCTACCTCGATGACACGACCGCGAAGGCGGCGCGGGCTGACGGTGTGATCCACCTTGCCCCCGCCGAGACCCCACTACGCCGCGCAGGCGCCGCAGGAAGCGCGTCGGCGGCTTGGTGAATGAATCTATGAACAATGACGAGAAGCCCATCACGAGCCGACGCGAGCGGCGTCTGGCCCAAGCCGCGCGAGGGGACCAACCCCCCGCGCAGCTGACGCCTGCCCAAGCACGGGCGGAGTCCGAGGCCCGGGCAGAGGCCGAGGCCCGCGCCGCTGCGGAGGCCCGGGCCCGCGGCGTCCAGTCCCGCGGGACTCGGGGCGGGCAGGAAGGGTCTGGGGGCCTGGACGCGGGCGGCAGCCGTTCCCGCAGAGCCCTCGACGCGCCGGTCGACGCCGTTCGCAGTGAACGGAGCTCTCAGGCGCGAGCGCGGGATCGTGAGGCCCACCGCGTCATGCGCGAGCTGGCCGAGAAGGAGCAGGCGGCAAGGTTCCCGAGTCGGCGTGAGATCCGGGAGCAGGGTCAGGAGACCCCGTCGGTCCCCCCGGAGCGGCCGCAATCAGTTCAAGGGCCGGTGGCGCCCCCCATGCCACCGGTTGCACCGCAGACCCCGCCGACCTCCCACGAGGCGGTAGCTCCGCAGCGCCCGGCGTTGACGCCGTCGTCGGACATTCCGGCCGGTAGCCTTCCGGTGGTGCGTCCCGGGGCTCCTGAGCGGCAGCGCCCGGCGGCCGCGCCGTCGTCGTCCGCGCCTTTCCGTGAGCCCGTCCCGACCGCACCGTTCAAGATTCCGCAGAACCCTGCCGGCGAGCCCGTGCTCGGCCCGGAGACGGGATCGTTCCGCCGGCTGAGCCACGAGCAGATCGCCGCAGCGCGGGAACTCCTCCGTGCCCAGGCGAAGACCGAAGCGGAGGCACGGTCGCGTCCTCGCGGGAGTACTCCCGTGGATCCGGAGACCCGGAAGCAGCAGGTGGCCCAGGCCGAACGCGAGGCGGTCCTGAGCCGGCGGGCGCAGGCCCGGCAGCGACTCGCGGAGGAGACCAAGCGGGACACCGAGACGACCCGCAAGACGGCGCCGACGTCGGCGAACAATCTCGCGATGGTGACGCCGCTCGAATATGTGAAGGTCCCCGGGATCCCGCATCCTGTCATGAAGCCGCCGACGACGCATCATGTCCCGGTCGTGACGGATCGGACTCCTCGGCAGCGCGGAGCAGCTGGGATCGC
>NZ_DAIUJO010000106.1:0-12817 GCF_036848755.1 Sinomonas sp.
CCCGGAATGGCCGGGTTCATCACCCGACAGCCCGCCGACCAGCCGGACTAGCGTCCGCCCGACACGATCCGCTCCCGCAAGGCGGTTCACCGCTCCTAGACCCTCGCCCAGAACTGCCGCAAAAGGGAATTTTGGACTTCAACGCCCCGAAAACCCACGCCAGGCTCAGCGGTCGGCCACCTTTGAGAGGGAGTCAGGGTGGAATCCATCTTCGTTCCCAGTCGTCTGCCGAACCGGCTTCGAGAGGACCGCGACGGGAACATCAGTGCCCGATTGCGTGTGCTGCTAGCAGCAGGCGTCCGATCCATCGGAGGACTTCCCCCGAGGCCACCCCTTCCTCGGTGCCCGTCGCCGCAGTGGCGATATGAGCGTCAGCTGAGGGATTCGAGGGCCGAGCGTCCCAGGATCACGAGGCCGATGAGGATGTAGAGGAAAGGGACGACATGGGGAGCGATACGCCTCGTCAGGTGGACGGCGACCGGACGGCTGCTGATCCAGCATGCTGCGAGGCACCAGAGTGCGGTCATCACGGCGAAGACCGCGATGGTGGCCAGGCTCGCCGACGTGGTCATGACCCTGAAGAGGGGCACATAGGCAGTGATGTTGTCGGCTCCGTTCGCCACGGTCATGAGGGCTACGGATGTGACCGTGCTTCCAAAGCGAGTGGAGGTCCTTTCCGATGCCCGTCCTTTCGGTTTGAGGAGCGCATACAGGCCGATGGCCAGCGGTGCGAGGCCGAGAAGCCCGACCCATACGAGTGGGACGCCCTCAAGACTGCGAGCGATCGCGAGGGACACGGCTGTCAGCGCGCCTATGCCGACGAACTGGCCCACCCAGATCCGGCGAGCGGCCTCCGGGCCCCTGACGAACGCGGTGAAGAGCACTACGAGCAGGACGAAGTCATCGGCGTTGGTCGCAGCGAATGCTCCCACAGCCTCCGAGAAGACCAGCAAGGGAACCTCCTGTTGATCCCCTCCACGCGGTGTCGCTCAACGATGGGTCGTGACGCTGAGGAATGCAAGGTCGCGGTCGGCTCTGAGGAACGAAACCCTAGAAGGACGGGCGTCAACCTGGTCCTGAGGATCAGCTTCGCCCGCAATCCACACCACACTCGGGGTGGTCGACGTTCCTCGGGGCCAGGCCGCCGCGGCCCCGGCTCCGCTTTGCCCCCGCTCCGGGGCTGACAGTGAGGGCCGCCTCGCAGGCTGTGGAGTTCTACCGGCGGGCGTTGGGATGCAGGGATCTCTCCGAGCATGTACTGGATTGTCATCGGGATGGTCATCGCGCCCGTGCGGTTCACCACGCATGCCCCGGGTTGCGCTGCATCATCCCAGGGCCGTGCCGACCGTCGCATCGGGGCCGAGTCTGCCCTGCATGGGGCAGGATTCGGGGCCTTGGAGTGCACCTGGTAGCCCGGTAGGGATCAGAATCGGGGATGGTGAAGGGACGGGCCGCAGAACGGAATTTCCTTCCTGGATCACTTCTGGCGCAGTCCTATCGAGCGGAGCGCCGCGAAGTGGCTTTGGAGCGACGGGTACAGGTCCTTGTAGAGTTCGAAGTACTCGGCGTAGACCTCGTGGTTCCGTGGGTCCGGCTCGAGGTGATCGCGATAGCTGCTCCACTCTGCTGTGGCTTTGAAGTCGGGGAGGATGCCGACTCCGACTCCGGCGAGGATCGCGTCCCCGCGGGGGGCTCCGGTCCTGTCGGCGACGAGGGCGGTCGGCAAGCCGAAGACGTCGGTGATGATCTTGCGCCAGACCTCGCTCTTGGCACCGCCCTCGTTGAACACGATCGGTTCGTTGATCTTGATCCCTGTGCGGCGCAGGACCGAGAAGGAGTCGAAGAGGGCGTAGGCGACTCCTTCCATGAAGGCCCGGAAGATGTGGCCGCGGGTGTGGTGCAGGGAGAGGCCGAAGAGGACGCCGCGTGCGGAGGTGTCCCAGATGGGGGAGCGTTCCCCCATGAGATAGGGCAGGGCTATGAGTCCTGCGCTGCCGGCAGGGATGTCCCGGGCCTGGAGCGTGAGCAGGTCGTAGGAGCTGACGCCGAGCATGCGCTCGACGTCTGTCTCGAGCCGGCCGAAGGTGTCCCTGAGGTACCGGAGGGCCTGACCCCCGGTGGTCGTTACTGCGACGGCGGAGAAGGTGTCCCGGGGCGAGGTGGTGTAGGGGATGTTGACCATTCTGAGGCCCTCGGGGGAGCTGAGGTAGTCCATGTTCTGGTGGACCACCCCCAGGACTCCGCTCGTGCCGAGGTTCACCTGGGCGTCCCCGGGCTCCACTGCTCCCCCCGCTATCCATCCGGCATTGCAGTCGACCTGGCCGCCGACGACTGGGGTCCCGGCCAGCAGCCCGGTCGCTTCGGCGGCGGCCGCGCTGACTTCCCCGATTACCTCGGTGCAGTCGCAGAGTCGGGGGATCAGGTCGGGGAGGACGCCGATCCGCTCGAGGAGCTCGGGGCGGAAGGTGCTGTTGCGGATGTCGTAGGCGACACCGTAGAACGCGGCGGAGCTGACGTTGAGGGTGGTCTGGCCGGTGAGCCGGGCGACGATGAACCCGTCGATCGTGAGTGCCTTGTGCGTCCTGCTGTACGTATCGGGCTCGTTCCGCTTGTACCAGAGCAGGTTGACGATGCTGGGGTGGTCCTCGATCCGGTTGGCCGTGACCTCCTCGATGAGGGCGTCGCCGAGGGTCTCCCGGATGAGGAGGACTTCCTCGGTGGCACGGCGGTCCATGAGGTTCAGGGCCGGTGCCACCGGCCGGATCTGCTCGTCGACCAGGACCATCGAGGGCAGGGCGCTGGAGATGGCGGCGCCGGCGATCTGCTCGGGCAGGCTGCGGCTCTCGCGGAGGACCTCGCCGACCAGCTCACAGGTGGCACGCCAGTAGGTCTCGGGGTCGTGCTCGGACCAGCCCGGCCTGCGGTGGGAGATGGGGTACTCGCGGTAGGCATAGGCCAGGACGTGGCCCTCGGCGTCCATGATGCATGCCTTGGCGCCTCCGGTGCCGAAGTCGATTCCCAGCAGCAAGGGGGCCATCGTCCTGCCTTTCTCCGGGTTGGCCTCCATCGGCCTCCGTCGGAGTACGACGCCGAGCGGATGCACATTTGTGATAGTAATCACTTTCGTGAATTCAGGCTAGTGGCCTGGACTACGGGTGTCAATGGTTCAGCAGGTGGGTCGAGGCTGGGCGGCGCAGGCGGGGTCAGAGCTGTTCGAGGGCCAGGGCGAGGGGGCTGTCGAGGACCAGGACGTGGACGAGGCCGCCTCGGATGGCGGCCCTGACCGCCTGGGCCTTGCGCTCCCCGCTGGCCACCCCGACGACGGTGGGTATCTGCTTCAGGTCCTCAAGGTCCAGGGACAGGATGCGCCGGTTGACGGCAAGGTCGAGCTGCCTTCCCTCGCTGTCGTAGAAGCGGCCGGAGATCTGCCCGACTGCCCCGTGGTCCTGGGCCTCCTTCAGCTCGGCGGCGGACGCCCCGGCGCGCTGGAGGAACAGTTCGGAGCTGCCCATCCCGTACTGGCCGATGCCGAGCACGGCCACGTCGGACGCGCGGGCGGCGGAGAGGGCCTGGGCGACCTGCTGCGTCTGGGACAGGGCCGAGGCGGTGGCTTCGTCGGGCGTGGTGGCGGGGGCGTTGAAGTACTGGTAGCGCCCGCCGAGCTTCTCGGCCAGGTTGCGGACGAGGTCATGCCCGGAGAACCGGGAGTCGATGCTGAGCTCGCCGGCGACCTGGACGACTTCGACGTCGACGCGTCGGCTGAAGTGGGCGCTGTCGACCATTGCCTCGGTCGTCCTGCCCCAGGAGAGCCCGAGGACCTGGCCGTCCTTGAGGTTCCTGTCGAGCCAGTTGCATGCGGCCTGGCCGACGGCGAGGAGGCCGTGGCTCTCTCGTCCCACGCCCGTCTCCCGGGCGGGGACGACGACGACCTCGCGGACGCCGTCGTGGGAGAACCGGGACAGGAGCCTCTGCTCGAGCAGGGGATCCCGGTCCAGCGGGTAGGAGATCTCGAACCTGACGATGTACTGCTCCCTGGCGGCGCTGAGCATCCGGGAGACATTGGAGCGCGTGACGCCCAGTGCGTGCGCCACCTCCATCTGGGACATGCCCTGGACGTAGTACAGGAAGGCGGCATGGGCCAGCCGTTCGGCGCTTAGTCTGGCCACGTCTGCTCCTTTCGCTGCAGGGCTCAATCCTATCGGCGCAGAGGCATTGGCCGCTCCCGGGGAGGGTCAGAGGTTGCGCCCGATGAGGTCCTTCCATCGGGAGAAGCCCTCGAGGGCGTATGAGCGCTGGGGAGAGGGACTGAACCGGCGGCCTTCCTCGTCCTGGGCGTGGATGTCCCGGCCGATGGTCCTCGCCGCCATCCGGGCGATGCCCAGGGCGGTCAGTTCCCGGTTCTGGGGGCGGACCACGTCCGAGCCGGTGAGGTCCGCCATGAGCTGGCAGAGGTAGTCGCTGTTCGCCCCACCCCCGTCGACCGAGAGGACACCGCGCCGTCCGGCCGAGGGTGGGACGGCATCGAGGAGGTCGAAGGCCCCGAAGGCCATGCTCTCGATGCCCGCCCTGACCACGTCCGCCGGGGTCGTGTCCATCCGAAGGCCTCCGATGATGGCCCCGGACCCCTTCGGCCAGCGGGGCGCGCCGAGCTCGGTGAAGGACGGGACGAGGTAGACGCGGTCCTCCGCCTCCAGCGGGGAGCGGTCTACGACGTCCGGCAGGGACGGCAGGGCGTGCATCCGCGTGAGCCAGGAGAGGGTGTAGCCGCAGTGGAAGGAGGATCCCTCCATCTCGTAGACGGCTCGCTGCCCGGGCGAGGACCAGGCGACCGAGGTCACGAGGCCGCCGTCCCAGACGGGCTCGTCGCCGATGTTGACGTTGACCACTCCCGAGGTCCCGAAGGTCGCCTTGGCGGCCCCGCGGTCCCTGCAGCCGTGCCCCATCAGGGAGGCCTGCTGGTCTCCGGCCATGGCGGTGATGGGGATGCGGGCTCCGGCCGCCGCGGGGTCGGTGAGGCCGAAGTGGGCCGAGGTGCTCCGCAGCGCCGGCAGCGCTGCGGCGGGGATGCCCAGGGCCTCCGACAGGGCCGGGTCCCATTCCAGGGAGGAGAGGTTCAGGAGCTGGTAGCGGGAGGCGTTCGAGACGTCGGTGGCGTGCACGGAGCCCCCGGTGAGGGAGTACAGGAGCCAGGAGTCCAGGGTTCCGACGGCGAGCTCGCCGGTTGCGGCGAGGGCCTTCAGGCGCGGTTCGGTGTCGAAGAGCCAGGCGACCTTGGACCCGAAGAAGAACGAGTGGTTCCTCAGCCCGCTGACCTTGTGGATTAGCTCCGCGGTCCCGTCGGCGTCCCACCGGTCGACGATGCCCTGGCTCTGCTGGGACATCCACATGATTCCGTCGTGGACCGGCCTGCCGTCCTTCCGTGACCATGCGAACGCCGTCTCCCGCATGTTGGTCACCCCGATGCAGAGGGCGTCGGGGGCCTGGGCGGCTGCTTTCCTCAGGACCCGGGTGCAGGCGCCGAGCACCGCATCGGGGTCGATTTCGACGCGGTGCGGGCCCGGGGTCTTCAGCGTGAGGCCCTCGCTGGCGGCGACCCGCTGGCGGCCGGTGTCCGGGTCGATGAGCAGGGCGCGAACCGACTGGGTGCCGCAGTCGAGCGCTATGACAGTTTCGGGCGCTGCCAAGGTCTCTCTCCTCTCTGCTTCCCGGTGCCGGGGCCGCGGTCCCTGCCGCAGCAGCTCCCGGCACCGGGGTGGCTTCCTCGACAAGCGGGGCTATTGGGGCACTGCCTCTCCTTCGTCGCCGATGTAGGCGATGACGGTGCCGGCGCTGACCGTGGAGCCGGCGGGGGCGACGATCTTCAGGAGGGTCCCGTCGGCGACGCATTCCACCTCGAGCTGGGCCTTGTCGGTTTCCACGCTCAGGAGCGGCTGGCCCATCTCGACTTCCTGGCCCTCTTCGACGAGCCATTCCTGGATGTAGTTCTCATCGCTGGTCTGTCCGAGGGCTGGCATGACGATAGCTTCCATGGCTGTTCCTTGTCCGTCAGTGGCGGTCGTGGGAGAGGACGTTCCGGATGGCCGCCTCGATCTGGGAGGGCTGGGGCAGCACCGATTCCTCCAGGGGCGGGGAGAACGGCATCGGGATGTCCCGGCTGGCGATCCGCTGGATGGGGGCCTTGAGGTGCCCGAAGAGCTCCTGGCCGATCCGGGCGCTCACTTCGGCGCCCCACCCTCCGGTGAGGTGGGCTTCGTGGGCGATGACGAGCCTGCCGGTGCGCCTGACGCTCTCGGTCACCGTCTTCCAGTCGAAGGGGGACAGCCAGACCGGGTCGACGACTTCGAGCTCGATTCCCTCCGCCGAGAGCCTCTCCGCGATCTCGAGGGCTGCGTAGAGCTCGGTGAAGGTGGCCAGGACAGTCGCGTCCCTGCCCCTGCGCCTGATGCGGGCCTGCCCGATGGGCAGGGTGAAGTTCTCCTGCGGGACGAAGGCCTTGGTGTCGATCGATCCGGCCTCCTTCCGCTTGGCGCCGTACAGCAGCTTGTGCTCGAAGACCAGCACGGGGTCCGGGTCGCGCAGGGCGGCCGTGAGGGCGCCCTTGGCCGTGTAGGGGTCGGAGATGCACAGGACCTTGAGGCCGGGGACGTGCATGAAGAAGCTCTCCGGGCACTGGGAGTGCTGGGCGCCGCGCTGGGATGCCCCGACTGGGCACCGCAGGACCATCGGAATGGTCAGCTTGCCGTTGGACATGTACCGCTGCTTGGCGGCCTCGTTGACCAGCTCGTCCATGGCCTCGAAGACGAAGTCGGCGTACTGGAGGTCCGGCAGGGTGCGCAGCCCTCCGACCGCGGCGCCGATCGCCGCCCCGATGATCGCCTTCTCGCTGATCGGGGTGTCGATCACCCGGTCCCGGCCGTATTCCTCGGCCAGGCCCTGGTAGATGCCGAACGCGCCGCCGAAGCCGCCGGGGACGCCCACGTCCTCTCCCAGGAGAACGAGCGAGGGATCTGATGCGAGCTCGCCGAAGAGGGCTTCGCGGATGGACTCCGCGATGGAGATCGTCCGTTCATCCGGCCCCTCCCCGAGCGGCCCGGCGGCCTCGGCCTCCTGGGGCGGGTTCCCGTAGACGATCCGGGGGGCGAGGGCTTCGGCTGGGTCGGGCCACGGTGCCTGCTGGGCGTGCTTGAGCGCGGCGGCGATCCGCTTCTTGGCCCGGGAGGCGGCCTCCTTCACCTGGTCCTCGTCGGCGATGCCCTCTTCCACCAGCCTTGCTCCGAAGGCCTTGATCGGGTCCTTGGCGCCCCAGAGCGCTTCCTCTTCCTTGGTGCGGTAGCCGCGGGCGTCCCCGCGGCTGTGGCCGACATAGCGGTAGGTGAGGAACTCCAGCAGGACCGGGCCCTGGCCGCTGCGGGCGACCTCGAGTGCCCGCTCGGTGGCGGAGCGGACGGCGAGGACGTCCATGCCGTCGGCCTGCTCGAAGGGGATGCCGTAGGCCTGGCCGCGGGAGGCGACGTTGGTGTTGCGGGTGGTCTCGTGGAAGGGCGTGGAGGCGCCGTACATGTTGTTCTCGCACACGAACACGACGGGGAGGTCGAACGCGGCGGCATAGTTGACCCCTTCGTGGAAGGCGCCCTCGTTCGCCGCACCGTCGCCGAAGAAGCAGACCACGACGTTGTCGGTCCCCTTGCGCTTGAGCGCGTGGGCGAGGCCGGGGGCGATCGTGATCCCGCCGCCCACGATCGCGATCGAGGGGAGGATCCCGAGTTCGGGGTCGCCTAGGTGCATCGAGCCCCCTCGTCCGCCGAGGCACCCCGTGGCACGGCCGTAGATCTCTGCCATCGCAGCGCCGGGGTCGAGGCCCTTGGCGAGGGCGTGGCCGTGGGGGCGGTGGGTGGAGGTGATCCAGTCCTCGCGGCGCAGCAGTGAGCACACCCCCACGGCCACGGCCTCCTGGCCCTGGGACTGGTGCAGGGTGCCCGGTATCTCGCCCTGGAGGTAACGCAGGTATGCGGTCTGCTCGAACTGGCGGATCAGGACCATCTCCTCCAGGAGGTGGAGGCCGTCCCCGGTGGAGAGGCCAGCGTCCGGGCTTGCTGTGAGAAGCTGTCCCATCGTGCCTATGCCTTCCCCGAGGAGCCGAAGACGTCCATGAGGCGCTGGATCTCGCGGGCGAGGGCGGCCGCCGCCCTGGAGTTCAGGTCGCCGTCGAAGCGGGAGCCGAAGGCGAGGTTCGGGTCCTCCACCGGGGCCTGCAGCTCCCGGGCGAGGGCCTGGCCGAAGACGTGCTTGAGCCGGGTTCCGACGTTCACTTTGGTGATGCCGGCCGCGACCGCCAGCCGGGTCTGGTCGTCAGGGGTGCCCGACCCGCCGTGCAGCACGAGCGGGACCTTGACGGCGTCCCGGATCTGCCTGATGAGGTCGACTTGGACGGTGGGGGTGTGGCCCCCGGTGACGAAGTGGACGTTTCCGACTGCCACTGCCAGGCAGTCCACGTTGGTCTCGCGGACGAAGGTCTCGCCCGCTTCGGGAGTGGTGTAGGAGGCCCCCGCTTCCTGCAGGACCCCGTCCTTGACCTCGGCCAGGGCCCCGATCTCGCCCTCGACCGCGACGTCGACGGCGTGGGCTGCCGCGACGAGGGCGGCGGTGTCGGCGATGAGCCTGTCCTGGCTCCAGCCCTGCGTGTGCATCATCACCGAGTTGAAGCCCGCGCCCAGGCCTCCGGCAGCCTCGGCGAAGCTGTCGGCCTCGTTGAACAGCGTCGCGACCGGGACGCCGGCCCTCTTGGCGAGCATCTCGGAGACCGCCCCGTAGAGGTGGATTCCGTGCTCCCTCAGCCACCCATGGTTGGCGGAGAGGCCGCCGATGCCGATGATGACCGGGGACCGGTTCTCCTCGGCGGCCGCGACGGTGGCTTCGAGGCTGTACACGTCCCAGGACTCGAAGTATCCGACGGCGTATCTGTTCTGTTCGGCATGCTCGAGCAGCTCGGGCAGCGGTACAAGCGGCATTGTCTTCTCCAGTTCTCTCAGATTGGGTCAGGTGGCGGAGGGGGCCGGAACTGCGGGAGGCTCCGCATGCTCGGGCGCTCGATGCTTGCTCGCCCATGCCCTGTAGGCCTGGACCTCTGCCTGTTCGCGGCGTTCGTCCCACCCGAGCTCGCCCCCCATCAGGCGGGCGGCGGCGGGAGCCGCGGCCTCGGCCAGGCCGGGGGACCAGGACAGCACCAGCCGCCGGGCGAGCACGTCGATGAGGGTCTGGGCGAACTCCTCGCGGACGGAGAGGACGACTTCGGCGCCGAGCGAGTGGGGGTATCCGGGGAGCGGCCGGGCCAAGGCCGGCTCGGCACGCGCCAGGCGCTCCACCCTCTCGGCCCGCATCCCGTACAGGGAGAGCAGGCGTTCGGCGGTGCCCTTGCCGAAGGCGCTGGAGCGCAGGAATCGGCGCCTGAACGAAGGCCAGTCCTCGCATCGGGCCCCCGGAAGCTTCAGGGCAGTCGCGGGGGCGCGGCGCCCGAGCCTGTGCAGGCGCCCGGCCCAGAGGCCGCCCGGGCGCCGGCTCCGCTCAAGCACGTCCATCGCCATCTCTCCGAGCGCCCGGTGGGTGGTCAGCTTGCCTCCGGTGACGCTGAAGAGGCCGCGGATCCACGGATCCGCCACGACGTGGTGGTCCCGGCTGACCTCGGCCGCAGAGCCCGCCGAGGGGGTGAAGGGCAGGGGGCGGATCCCAGAAACCGTGTAGAGGATGTCTGCCTCCCCGAGGTGGGCCGAGGGGATCAGACGGTTGACTTCGCCGAGCAGGTAGGAGATCTCCTCCCGGCTCATGGACGCGTCGGCGGGATCGCCTTCGAAGAAGATGTCGGTGGCACCGATGAGGTAGTTCCCGTCTGGCAGGGGGAGCACCAGCACAGCGCGCCCGTCGCTTGCGGCCTCGTAGTGGACGCCGGTGGAGGGCGCCCCCGGGAAGGGTCCGACGGCGAAGTGGGAGCCCTTCGTGCCGCCGATCAGGCGGGTACGGCTCCCGGGCACCTCCGCCAGGAGCCGGTCGGCCCATGGGCCGGCTGCGTTCACCACGGAGGAGGCGATCTGGGTCATGGCTCGCCCCGTGATCGTCTCCCTCAGCTCTGCCCTGATCCCCTCCGGGGTCTCGGAGAGGCGTTCGACACGAGTGTGTGTGCTGAGACGGCCTCCCAACCCCACCACATCGAGGGCCTGCTCTATGCAGAGCCGCTCCGCGTTGGCGGCCTGCGCGTCGAAGTACAGTGCTGCGCCCCGGAGCCCCCGCTTCTCGAGCCCCGGGTAGTCCCGCTCCAGATCCTTTGCTGACAGCAGCCGGTGCCGGGGCGTCGTCTTGTCGTACGAGAGCAGGTCGTACAGGGCCATTCCCACCCGGAGCATCCAGGCAGGGCGGCGGTTGTGGTCGTAGAAGGGGATCAGCAGGGGGTAGGGGCTGACGAGGTGGGGAGCCGAGCGCAGGAGGCGCTCCCGCTCCCGCAGCGATTCCCGCACGAGCCGGAACTCCATGTTCTCCAGGTAGCGGATCCCCCCATGGACGAGCCTGCTGGAAGCGGACGAGGTTCCCGCAGCCAGGTCCTCCCCGTCGACCACGGCAGTGGACCACCCGCGCAGCGCAGCCTCCCGGGCGATCGCCAGGCCGTTCACCCCTGCCCCGACCACCAACAGGTCCACGGCGGGGAGGAGGGGAACAGTGGAATTGGAAACCTCACAATCGTGAAATCTATCACATTTGTGATTCATACTTGGAAGTATGGCGTAGGTCATCTGGGAGTGTCAACGACGGCCGCCCGCGGCTGGGGGAAACGGGGGATCCGCACCAAGAGTCCATCACGTCGCCCGAATGCGCCGCCCACGGATGCTGCGGAAGCCACGACAGCCACACCGGAAAGGCGCCCAAGACCAGGATGGGCCGGGGCTGCGGCGGGGGCACGCTGTCGGGGAGCGCGCCCGCGCAGCGGGCCGGCGAGTTTCCGGCAGGGCGACGAGGCGCACCTCCTCGTGCCGCTCTTGACTTCCTTGGGGAGTGTGGGTTTCACTCGAACACACGTGAACCTCATCACATATGTGACCAAAGGAATCTCCGCACACCTCCTTCCCTCCGACGCCTTGACCTGGGCCCTCCGCCGAGACTCGGCTCCATGTCGAACCGAGCATCGGAAGATGTCGACGTTGCGGTGACAAAGCGCCAAGCCGAAACGCCTTCCTCATCGATAAGGCTCCAGCGTCCCAGCGAGCACATGAGGATACCGCCGGAAGGCGGCGGCGGAGACGGATTGGTTCGAACCGTTCTAGGACGAAGCCTGCACAGCCAGCAAAGCCGCACTCGTTTCGGCGCTGGCGGGCTAGCTCCGTGCAGCTTGAAATTGGAGGAAAATTGTGACGATGGAGTTGTCGAAATTCGATCTCAGCGGCCGAGTCGCGGTGGTGACGGGAGCCGCCAGTGGAATCGGTCGAGCGACTGCTGTCGGGCTCGCCGGGCTCGGGGCCGCCGTTGGCTGTGTGGATCTGGGGGGTTCCGATCTCGAGGGGGTGGCTGCGGAGATCAAGCGTTCGGGAGGAAAGGGACTTGCAGTTGCGGTAGACGTGACTGACAGGACTGGCTTGGATGGGGCGGTCCAGCGCATCGAAGGAGATCTGGGGCCGGTTAGCGCCGCGGTGAATGCTGCAGGGATTGCAAATGCAGAGCGTGGCGAAGTGATGCCCTCGACCCAATGGCAGAAGGTCATCGATGTCGATCTGACAGGAGTCTTCTTCTCCTGCCAGGCGGAGGCCTCATCAATGTTCAGGGCAGGCGGTGGATCGATCGTGAATATCGCCTCGATGTCTGCCAGGATTGCCAATCGCGGCCTCTACCAGGCCCACTACAATGCAGCCAAGGCCGGAGTAGTTCAACTGGGACGGAGCTTGGCATGGGAATGGGCAGATAGGGGAATCCGGGTCAACAGCGTCAGCCCCGGCTATACCAAGACCCCAATGACTCAACGGCCGGAACAGGCCAACGCAATGGAAGGATACGCGAAGGAAACGCCGCTGGCGCGCAATGCCGTTCCCGACGATATTGTCGGACCGGTGGCATTCCTGCTAAGCGAGGCCGCATCCTTCGTGACAGGGATCGACCTTCTGGTGGACGGCGGTTTCACGATCTGGTGAGGAACGACCCAGCATGCCTGTTGGCAGGTGGAAGTAGGTGGAATACTTGATTTCTCCCACCTGGAAGTCGAAGCTGCTGGCTAGTCCACCGTGCGTCCTGTCTCAAGCGCAGATGCTGGGACGAGCCTGTTTTGAGTCCTCCGTCCGCCCGCTTTGCCTGCTGGCCCAGCTCGTTCGCCGCGGGGCCTCGTGGTCACCCGTCGGATCGGAGGTCGCTCTCCACAACCCCTCCGCTGCATGCGAGCAGGAACCTCGTTCGGTGCGGGGAGGTGCGCGGCGCGAAACGGTCCCCGTATGCGGGCTTGCATCTCTTCGCGTTTCCGGGGGAACGGTCCTGCTGGGAAGAGTGTCACGCCGCTGTCTGAGCGGCGCGCCTGAGCAGGATACGCGACCGGTAGTCCTCCGGGTTGCGGGAGCCGCGTCCAGTGCGTTCGATGTTCTTGATCGCGGTGTTGTTCGCCTCGACCTTGGCAGTGGTCGCCCCGGTGGTGATCAGGACCTCGATCTCGTTCCACCACCGCTTCACGGTGTGCAGGAGGCGCTTCGCCTTTCGCATCGGTGCCGCCTCGACCAGGCCCCCGAGGATCCGCAGGTGGTCGCCGCCCTCCTCGAGCGAGCCGGAGGAGAGCAGGACGCGGAGCTGTTCCTTTGCC
>NZ_DAIUJO010000107.1:0-9687 GCF_036848755.1 Sinomonas sp.
GCCCCACGCGCACGGGGAGCAGGCCATGGCCATGACGACGGCGATCACCGCCATCGGTCCCCCGGCACCCGCCATCAGTCCCCCGGCACCCGCCATCAGTCCCCCGGCGCCCGCCATCGGTCCCCCGGCGCCCGCCATCAGCAGGTGGGCGGCGACGCCGACCCCCGCGGCCGCGGCTGCGCACCGAGCATGGCGCGCCGCAGCACGTTGCGCCGTCAGCTCCGCAGGGTGTCGACCCTGCGGAGCTGACGGCGCAACAGAGGAGGTCGCTCGGAACACGGTGAGGGCCATGACTCCAGAGTGCCGTCTGCGCATCGAGTCAGCCGTCACAGGAGCGCACGCCCTTTGACGTGGAGAGAATGGTACGAGGCAGGCATTCCGCAGCGGCCCTTTCCCCAGACTCCTATATCCTATAGGATCGGGGTGAAAGCAACTCAGAGTGGAGGCAGCAGCTCATGACACGGCTCTGGAACGAACCGGCCGATTTCGCAGATGACATGGTGGATGGTTTCGTCCGCGCAAACAGCCGCTGGGTGCGCAAGGTCTACGGCGGCGTGACCCGCTCGACCCAGGCCGCGGAGCCCGAGGTTGCGGTCGTCATCGGGGGCGGGAGCGGCCACTATCCGGCCTTTGCCGGGCTCGTGGGCCCAGGCCTCGCCCACGGCGCCGCCATGGGGAACCTCTTCGCCTCGCCCTCCGCGCATCAGGTCGAGTCCGTCGCGCGTGCGAGCCACCGCGGTCGGGGGGTGCTCCTCAGCTACGGGAACTACGCAGGCGACGTCCTGCATTTCACGGAGGCCCAGGAGGCACTGCGGGCCGACGGGATCGACTGCCGAACGGTCACCGTCACGGACGACATCTTCTCCGCCCCTCCCCAGGAGGCCACGAAGCGCCGCGGCATCGCCGGCGATCTGACCGTCTTCAAGGTCGCGGGTGCCGCCGCATCCCTCGGCTACGACCTCGACGGCGTCGAGCGCGTTGCGAGACTCGCGAACGATCGCACCCGTTCCCTCGGCGTCGCCTTCACCGGCTGCACGATGCCCGGCGCCGCCGAGCCGCTCTTCACCGTCCCCGAGGGGCGCATGGCCGTGGGCCTCGGGATCCACGGGGAGCCGGGACTCGACGAGACAGACATCCCCACTGCGAACGGCCTCGCCGAGCTGTTTGTCGAGCAGCTCCTCGCCGACGCGGAGATCCCCGCCGGAGCCACCAAGGCCGGCGGGCGCGTGGTGCCGGTCCTCAACGGGCTCGGCTCGGTCAAGTCCGAGGAGCTTTTCGTCGTGTACGCGCGGGTCGCGGACCTCCTCGAATCCGCCGGCCTCACGATCGTCGACCCCCAGGTGGGCGAATTCTGCACGAGCTTCGACATGGCGGGCGTCTCGCTCACGCTCCTATGGCTCGACGACGAGCTCGAGCGGCTCTGGTTGGCTCCCGCCGACACCCCGGCCTTCCGGTGCGGGGCGGTAGACCACGCGGCCCTCTCGCCGACGGCGGACGACGCCGACACGAACCAGCGCGCGGGAGTGCCTTCGGCGTCTGCCGCTTCGAGCGAGGCGGCGCGGATCATCGCCGAACTGCTCGATGCGACCCGCCAGACCATCGACGAGCACGCGGACGAGCTCGGCCGTATCGACGCCATCGCGGGCGACGGCGACCACGGGATCGGAATGCAGCGGGGCGCTCGCGCGGCCGCCGCCGAAGCCGCGGCGCTCGTCGAGCTCGGGGCCGGAGCCGGCACCCTGCTCTCCCGCGCGGCCGACGCGTGGGCGGACCGTGCGGGCGGAACGTCGGGCGCACTGTGGGGCGTCATCCTCCGGACCATCGGGGGGCGCCTCGGCGACACGGAGCCCGTCTCGGCAGAAGGGATCAGCGCCGGCGTGCTCGCGGCCTCTGACGCCGTCCGGTCCTACGGCAAGGCCAGCGTGGGCGACAAGACCCTCGTCGACGCCCTTGTGCCCTTCGCCGAGACGCTGGCCGAGCGTGTCGACGGCGGGGCCGGTCTCTCCGAGGCATGGCGAGCCGCCGCTGAGGCCGCGAACACTGCCGCCGAACGCACGGCAGACCTCATGCCGGGGCTCGGACGTGCACGGTCCCACGGCGAGAAGGCCCTCGGCGTCCCCGACCCCGGAGCCGTCTCGCTCGCCCTCATCGTGACGACTGTCGCCTCGCGCCTCGCCCCCGCGGACCGGGCGGACCTCGCGCAGCAGGGAGAGAACCAGTAGGGCCAGTAGGGCCAGTAGGGCCAGTAAAACCAGCAGGAAAGGAAGGCATCATGCCCCAGTGGCGAATCGTCGTCGGCTCGGACGACGCAGGCTTCGAGTACAAGGAAGCCATCAAGAAGGACCTCGAGGGGAGCGACCTCGTCGCGTCCGTCACCGACGTGGGCGTCACCGCCGAGGGCCACACGAACTACCCGACCATCGCGACCAGCGCTGCCGAGATCATCGCCCGGGGCGAGGCCGACCGCGCCGTCCTGATCTGCGGTACGGGTCTGGGCGTCGCGATCGCGGCGAACAAGGTTCCCGGAATCCGCGCCGTCACGGCCCACGACTCGTTCTCCGTCGAGCGCTCCGTGCTCTCGAACAATGCCCAGGTGCTCTGCATGGGCCAGCGCGTGGTGGGGCTCGAACTCGCCCGCCGCAACGTGCGCGAATGGCTCACGTACGAGTTCGACGAGTCGAGCCCCTCGAACGAGAAGGTCCAGGAGCTCTGCGCCTACGAGGGCGTCTGAGGTGCCGCCCTACCTCGTCGGGGTGAGCCTCAAGATGTACTTCAGCCACGCGCGGACTGTCGCGTGGTGCAGTGCAGTCGCTGAACTCGCCCGTGCGCACCCGGCGGTGCGCGACGGCGCGGTGAAGCTTTTCGTCGTCCCCAGCTACCTCTCCGTGCCTGCGGCGGTCGACATCCTTCGTGATGTCGCCGCCGTCGGCGCCCAGGACCTCGCGACAGAGGACGAGGGCGCGTTCACGGGGGAGGTCAGCGGTGCGGAGCTCGCCGAGGTCGGCTGCCGGCTCGTCGAGGTCGGCCACGCCGAGCGCCGCCGCCTCTTCGGCGAGACCGACGCCGTCATCCGCGCCAAAGCGGACGCCGCGCTCCGCAACGGACTCACGCCGATCCTCTGCGTGGGCGAGGCACAGCGCGTCGAGCCTGATGCGGCGGTGCGCGAATGCGTGCGCCAGATAGACGACGCCCTCTCCACCGCTCGTTCAGCGGGCCGAGACGGCGCGATCACGGTCGCGTACGAGCCCGAATGGGCCATCGGCGCGGAGGCCCCCGCGGAGCCGGACTACATCCGCGCCGTCTGCGGCGGGCTTCGCCGGCATCTCGGTTCACTCTCCGACTTCGCGGGCTCTCGCGTCATCTACGGCGGGAGCGCGCGTCCGGGCATGCTCAGAGCGATTGCGGACGACGTCGACGGGCTGTTCCTGGGCCGGTTCGCCCACCGCGTCGAGGCCCTGGGCGAGATCCTCGACGAGGTCCTGGCCGTCGAGGCCGCGGGGATGCGCTAGACGGGAGCCCGGTGCTGGACGAAGGTCGCCAGGTCATCGAGGGTCTGGGTCATGTGCTCGTCCATGGCCTCGCGGGCCAACCTCGGGTCTCGCGTCTCGAGGGCTGCGAGGACCCGCTCGTGCATGGCGATGGCATGGGCCTGGATCTCGGGCACCTTCGAGGTCTCCGCCCGGCGCGCCGCAAGGACCCGGTGCAGCGGTTGGAACACGGCCGTGAGGAAGACGTTCCCGGAGGCTTCGAGGATCACGTCGTGGAATGCGAGGTCCGCCGCGACGAATTCATCGAGGCCGCCTCGCTCGTCGTGGGCAGCCTGCATCTCGCCGAGGCACACGCGGAGGCGCTCGAGGTCTCCTGGCGTGATCCGCTGGGCCGCGAGCGCACAGGCGCCGGTCTCGAGCATGCGGCGCAACTCGATGAGCTGCACCGCGGCCACGTCGTTGCCGACTGCCGCGGAGGCTGCCCGCAGCACCGCGTCGAGGGAGTTCCACTGCTCGACGGGGTTCACGAACGTCCCCCGGCCGCGCTGCACGCTCAGGATCCGCTGGGCCTCGAGGGTCTTCATCGCCTCCCGCACCGTCATGCGGCTGACCTCGTGCTGGGCAGAGAGGTCGAGTTCGCCAGGGACGAGGGCGCCGGGCGGGAACTCGCCTCCCACAATGCGGTCCAGGAGGTCATCCGCGACCTCGCCGACGAGCGACTTGCGAGCCAATCGTCCTCCGTCCCTTGCCCCTCGTAGTCTAAGTCCCCCGCTGCCTGCGCCCCTCAGGCTTGGCGGTTTCAGGCCTGGCCGTCTGGGGTCTGGCCGTCTGGGGTCCCGGCCGTCTGGGGTCTGGCCGTCTCGGGCCTGGCGTCCTTGCGCTGTGATCCAGCCCATGTCACGATATGTCAGACATCTTACCAATCCCTTCACCCTGAGGTGCTTGTGATCCTCGAAGAAGAGCTGCTCGCGGATTTCCCCGCCGACCTCCCCGTTCCCGCCGACCTCGTCGCCCAGGCGGTCTCTGCCTCGGGCCGCGTTCTGGTGGTGCTCGACGACGACCCGACCGGAACCCAGTCCGTCGCCGACCTGCCGGTCCTCACGGCATGGGAGCCTGACGACTTCCGCTGGGCCTTCGGCCTCGGGGCGCCGGGGCCCGCGGACGGACACCCCGGGGACGGGGGGCGCCCGGCCGCCGTCTACGTGCTCACGAACACGCGCAGCCTCGATCCCGGCGAGGCGGCCGAGCGCAATCGCGAAGTGGTGACCAACGCACTCGCCGCCGCCCGCGACCTGGACCTCGAGCTCGCGTTCACGAGCCGCAGCGACTCGACCCTGCGAGGCCACTTCCCGCTCGAGACGGACACGATCGCCGAGACGCTCGAATCAGAGGCGGGGCTCGGCACCGACGGCGTCGTCATCGTCCCCGCCTTTCCCGACGCCGGCCGCGTGACCATCGGCGGCACGCACTACACCCGCAACGGCACGGGCACGCTCACCCCCGTCGCCGAGACGGAGTTCGCCCGCGATGCGACCTTCGGGTACGCCAGCTCGAGCCTGGCCGAGTACGTCGACGAGAAGTCCGCGGGACGCTATCCCGCGCGCGGCGTGATCGTCCTGGATCTCGCGATCCTGCGCACGGGGACGCCAGAGGAGAGCGCGATTGCGATCGCGGACGCCCTGGAGCCCGCCGCCGGCCGCACCCCGATCGCCGTCGACATCGTGACCGAGAACGACCTCCGGCGCCTCGCGCTCGGCCTCGCGGAGGCGGAGCGGCGCGGCAAGAAGCTCGTCTATCGCGTCGGGCCGCCCTTCGTCCGGGGCCGGATCGGCCAGGAGGTACGTGCCCCCCTGACCTCGGCCGAAGCCCTCGGCGGAGACGCCCCTCAGCGCGGCGGCCTCGTCGTCGTCGGCTCCCACGTCGGGCAGACGACCCGCCAGCTCGAGGCCCTCCTGCGCCGCCTCCCGTCCGCGCACGTCGTCGAACTCGATGTCGAACGCGTCCTGGCAGGCGACGAGGCCCAGGTGGCCGGGACGGCCGAGCGTGTCGCCGCGGCGCTCGCGACGGGAGACGTCGTCGTGCACACGAGCCGCGCGCTCGTCACGGCGGAGGACGCCGCGGGCAGCCTCGCGATCGCCCGCCGGGTCTCTGCGGCCCTCGTCGACGTCGTGCGCCAGACCCTCGCGGCGGTGCGCCCCCGCTTCGTCGTGGCCAAGGGGGGCATCACCTCCTCCGACGTCGCGGCCCACGGGCTCGGCATCCGCCATGCGATCGTCCGGGGCCCCATGCTCCCGGGGATCGTCTCGCTCTGGGAGCCCATGGACGGCCCGGCCCTCGGAATCCCCTACGTCGTCTTCGCGGGCAACGTCGGCGACGACGCCTCGCTCGCCGAGGTCGTCGGCAAGCTCAGCCGCGAAGCCCAGCTATCAGAAGGAACTCATCGATGACCGAGCCCAGCACGCACCCCGCCCCCGAGGGCTACCAGGTGGCCGTCCTCGGCCTCGGCGCCATGGGCCTGCCGATGGCCACGAGGCTCGCCACGCGACTCACCGTCCACGGCTTCGACATCTCCGCGGAACGCCTCGCACTCGCCCGCAACGCAGGCGTTGCGACGTTCGGCTCCGCGCGCGAAGCCGTCGCCGGCGCAGACGCCGTCCTGCTCGCGGTCCGCAACGCGGCACAGCTCGAGGACGTCCTGTTCGGCGAGGCGGGCGTGGCCCCCAAACTCGCGCGCGGCGCCGTCGTGATCCTCACGAGCACCGTCGGCACCGAAGCCGTCGGCGGCGCCGCGCGCAGTCTGGCCGAGCTCGGCGTCGACCTCGTGGACGCGCCTCTCTCTGGCGGACCGGTGCGGGCGGGAAAGGGCGACCTGCTCGTCGTCGTCGGGGCACCTCCGGCCGCGCTCCAACGCGCCCGACCCGTGCTCGACCTGCTCGCCTCGACGCTCTCCGTCGTCGGCGACCGCGCTGGGGACGGCCAAGCCCTCAAGACGGTCAACCAGCTCCTGTGCGGCGTCCACATCGCGGCCGCCGCCGAAGCGCTCGCGCTTGCAGACGCGCTCGGGCTCGACCGGGCGCGCACGCTCGACGCCCTCACGGCGGGGGCGGCGGGCTCGTTCATGCTCGGCGACCGGGGTCGCCGCATGCTCAGCGCTTACGACGACGGCGGCGCACCCGTGCTCAGCCGGCTCGACATCTTCGTGAAGGACCTCGGCATCGTCGGTCGGGCCGCCCGCACGGCGGGCCTGCCGACGCCGGTCGCCGCCGCCGCCGAGCAGCTCTTCCTGCTCGGGCAGGCCATGGGCCTCGAGGCGGACGACGACTCCGCCGTCATACGAGTCCTCGCTCCGGAGCTGCGGGAGGCGGCCCCCGCCTCCTGACGTCAGCTTGACTTGGGCGGTGACTTGGTTCACTCTATATCCTATAGGATCTACGATCAGGGAAGATCGACCAACCCACGCAACGGAGCATCATGCCGGAGAATCCTCACTACACCGCAGAAACCTGGCCCATTGCCACGTGCCTCCACGGCTTCGCCCCCACCGACGCCGCCGGCGTGAACATGCACGACGCCGACCCGGAAGTCTGGGATGACATGTTCGCCCAGATCGAGGACGTCGGATTCAGCCTCGCAGAGCTCGCCGACAGCCATGTCCGGCCCGCCGACCTCTCGCCCTCCCGGCGGGACGAATTCCTCGCGATTGCCGCTTCCCACGGCGTGAGCATCCCCTCCGTCCACCTCCAGCGGCAGAGCGTGATCATGCCCGGCCACGAAGAGCGCAACCTCGAGTACGCCCACCGGACCATCGACGCCGCCGCCGAATGGGGCATGCAGGTCTTCTCGACCGGGCTGCACCAGCCGTTCAGCGACGCTCAGCGCAAGGCCCTGTGGTTCTGGACGGCCGAGGGGCCGAAGGACCCAGACGACCGCGAGACGTGGGAACTCGCTGTCAGCCGGATCCGCGAGCTCGGCAAGCACGCCGCGGAGGTCGGTCTGCCCGTCTCGCTCGAGCTGTACGAGGACACGTACCTCGGCACGGCCGACAGCGCCGTGCGGTTCGTGGAGGCAGTGGGCCTCGACAACGTCGGGCTCAACCCTGACGTCGCCAACCTCATCCGCCTGCACCGCCCCGTTGAGGACTGGCGGGAGCTCTACGCCAAGACGCTCCCCTACGCCAACTACTGGCACGTCAAGAACTACACGCGCGACGAAGCGGCCGACGGCAGCTGGGCGACGTCCGTCCCGTCGACCATGGAAACCGGCCTCATCAACTACCGCCAGGTCTTCCGCGACGCCATCAAGCTCGGCTTCAACGGCATCATCCTCACCGAGCAGTACGGCGGAGACAGCCTCGGTGTGTGCGCCACGAACCAGAAGTACATCCGTTCGCTCCTGCCCAAGGCCTAGGAAGGAACCCCAAGACATGAGTGCACATCCTGCTGCACGCCACATTGCCGTCGTCGGCTCGGGCTACATGGGAGGCGGGATCGCCCAGGTCCTGGCCCTCGCCGGCGCCACCGTGAAGATCGCCGACATCTCCGAGGAGATCGCCCGGAAGAACTACGACCGTCTCCTCGCCGAGGCCGCCGAGTTCGCCGAGCAGGGCCTGTTCCCGGCCGACGCCGAGGAACGGATCCGCGCGAACGTCTCTCCCGCACCGTCCATCGAGGACGCCGTCGCAGACGCGGACTTCATCGAAGAGGCCGTGCCGGAGAAGATCGAGATCAAGCACGAGACGCTCCGGCGCATCAGCGCCGCTGCTCGCCCGGATGCCGTGATCGGCTCCAACACGTCCACGATCCGGATCGCCGACCTCGCGACGGCGGTCGAGCGGCCTGAGCGCTTCCTCGGCGTCCACTTCTCCAACCCGGCCCCGTTCATTCCGGGCGTCGAGCTCATCCCGCACTCCGGGACCGACGAGGGTCTCCTGCCGTTCGTCGAGGAGATCGTGGCCTCCACGGGCAAGGAGAGCGCGCGCGTCAAGGACGCGACGGGCTTCGTGCTCAACCGGCTGCAGTACGCGCTGTTCCACGAGGCCACGCAGATCGTCGAGGAGGGCATCGCGACGCCCGAGGACATCGACACGATCGTCCGCACGACGTTCGGCTTCCGCCTCCCGGCCTTCGGGCCCTTCGCCATCGCAGACATGGCCGGGCTCGACGTCTACGCATTCTGCTACGCCTCGCTCCAGACCCGCTGGCCCGAACGCTTCGCCACGCCCGAGTCGCTGCGCGAACTCGTGGACGCCGGCAAGTTCGGGACGAAGTCGGGAGCGGGCTACCTCGATGTCCCCGCCGACCGCATCCCCGAGCTCGTGGCCTACCGCAACAAGGCATACGTGGCGATCAAGAAGCTCATGGACGAGCTCGGGCCGGCACCCATCCACGCCGCCCCCACCGAACCCGGAAACTGACCCAGGAGACTCCGCAATGACAGCCTTCCCCGAAGCCCGCACCGCCATCCTCACGGGCGCAGCCTCACCCCGCGGGATCGGCCGCGCCTCCGCCCACTACCTCGCCGAGCGCGGCTGGAACATCGGCATCATCGACATCGATGCCGAGGCCGCGAAGCGCGTCGCTGAGGAAATCGCGCTCGAACACGGCGTCCAGGCGGCCGGAGCCGGCGCCGACGTCTCCAACGAGGAACAGGTGCGCGCAGCGTTCGACGAGCTCGAGGGCGCCCTCCCGCAGGTTGTCGCACTCGTGAACCTCGCCGGCGTGTCCTCGCCGGTCCCTTACCTCGAGGTCACCCCCGAGGAATGGAACCGCGTGCTGAACATCAACCTGAACGGCGTGCACTACGCAACCCACCGGGCGGTCGAATCCATGGTCAAGAACGGCGTGGGCCGGGTTGTGAGCCTCTCGTCCGTCTCCGCGCAGCGCGGCGGCGGCACCTACAGCAAGACCCCGTACTCGGCCGCGAAGGCCGGAATCATCGGCTTCTCCCGCAGCGTCGCCCGCGAACTCGGGCGCGACGGCATCACGGTCAACGTCATCTCCCCCGGTCCCATCGACACGGACATCATGGGTGGCACCCTCACCGAGGAGCGCAAGGAGAAGATGGCGGCCGACGGCGTGCTGCCGCGCATCGGGAGTCCCCGCGACATCGCGGCAGCCATCGCGTACCTCATCAGCGAGGACGCCGGCTTCGTGACGGGGCAGACCCTGAACGTCGACGGCGGGCTCTACATGCACTGACC
>NZ_DAIUJO010000107.1:9787-12518 GCF_036848755.1 Sinomonas sp.
CTACATGCACTGACCCACATCCATCTCCATCCGCTACTGAGAATCCCAACTCACAGAAGTTTCAACTCAAAGGAGAGCTGAAGTGTCCATGTCCGCTGACAGGACCTTGGCAGCGCCGTCCACCCACGACGCAAAGCTCAAGTCCGCCATCTCCAAAGCGGCCCGGCATCTCATGCCGATGCTCGTCATCCTCTATTTCGTCGCCTTCCTCGACCGCACCAACGTCGGCTTCGCCCAGGCTGCGCTGAAGGCCGACCGCGGCGTCGGCGACGCCGCCTTCGCCCTGGGAGCGGGGATCTTCTTCATCGGCTACGCGATCTTCGAGGTGCCGAGCAACCTGCTGCTCAAGCGGTTCGGAGCGCGCTTCTGGCTCGCCCGCATCTCGATCACGTGGGGCATCGTCGCCGCGTCCTTCGCGTTCACGACGAATGACGTCATGTTCAACGTCCTGCGCTTCCTGCTCGGTGTGACCGAGGCCGGGCTGTTCCCAGGGGTCATCATGTACCTCTCCGAGTGGTTCCCGAACAAGGTGCGCGTGCAGATGTTCGCGATCTTCTACCTCGCCCAGCCGTTCTCCCAGATGATCGGCGCCCCGCTCAGCGGCGGCCTCATCAGCTTCGGTGACTCCCTCGGCTTCGCCCGGGGTTGGCAGGTCATGTTCCTCGGAGAGGGCCTCCTCGCGGTCATCGCCGGGATCGCCGCCCTGTTCCTGCTCACCAACAGCCCCTCCAAGGCGAAGTTCCTCGACGACGGCGAGAAGCTTGCACTCTCCGACGCCATGGCCATCGAGGACCGCGCTCGCACCCAGGACGGGCCGAAGGGCATCTGGGCTGCCATGGCGAACTGGAAGGTCTGGTACTTCACCGTCATCTACTTCGCCCTCCAGATCGCGGTGTACGGGACGACGTTCTACCTCCCCCAAGAGGTCGCCGGGCTTCTCGGCAAGAAGGTCGGCTGGGAGGTCGGTCTCATCTCGGCCATCCCGTGGCTCGTCGGCCTGTTCGCGTGCTACTACCTCGGCCGCGCCGCCCACACCGTCGCGCGCCGCCGGAACTGGGGCGCGCTGCTCTACATCGGAACGGGGCTCTTCATCGTGGGGTCGGCGTGGGCCGGCGTGAGCGGCCAGCCGCTGCTCGGCATCGTGTTCATCACGCTCGCCGTCGCGAGCTTCCTCTCGGTGGGTCCGATCACGTGGGCGTACCCGACGTCGTTCCTCACGGGTGCTGCGGCCGCCGCCGGCATCGGCCTCATCAACTCGCTCGGCAATCTCGGCGGCTTCGTCGCTCCGCTCATGCGTACCGCCATCAACGCGGCCGCTCCTACGGCGAGCGGCGAATGGGGCGTCGTCTCCCTTGGTGTGTTCGCGTTCGTCGCCGCAGCGATGGTGTTCCTCACGAAGTACTTCCGCGCACCGAAGTCCGACGAGCTCCTCGACGAGCCGGCGATGCAGCACTAGCGGGGCGTCACGAGCCTGAGCCTGCGAGAACATATCCGATAGGATTCGACCATGCCCGCCGTTTCGAGTAGCCGCCGGCCAGCCAACCGGCAGCTCCTGGCCGACTACGTGTACCAGGAACTGCTCGCGTCCCTGATGGACGGCCGGCTCGAGCCCGGTCAGGCCATCGGGATCGACCGGATGGCGTTGGAGCTCGAGGTCTCACAGACCCCGATCCGAGAAGCACTCGCCCGGCTGGAGTCGACCGGGCTCGTCCGGCGCGAGGCGCTCAAGGGCTATCGGGTGGCACCGCTCTTCTCCGCGGAGGAGCTCGACGAGCTCATGGCAGCGCGTGCCATCATCGAACCGGCCATCGCGGAGCGAGCGTGTGCCCACGTGACCGCTGAGCTCCGGGAGGAACTCGAACAGGCCGTGGACGACCTCCGCGGCGCTCCGACCGGGCCGACCTTCGCTGAGTACGGGGCGTATTGGGAGGCCGACGAGCGGTTCCATCGGCTCATCGCCGAGAACGCTCAGAACCGATTCCTGCTCAACGCCTACAACGCGCTCGGCGGGCAGGTGCAGCGCTTCCGGTTCTTCGGGAACCTCGGCGTGACCGATGCCGAGAACGCTATCGCGGAACACACGAGGATCCTCGAGGCGTTCGAATCGGGCGATCCCCGGCGGGCCCACGACGCGATGCTCGAGCACATCTCGCTCGTGCGCGACCGGGCCGTCAGGGACGCAGCCTCGAAGCGCAGCTGACTGGAGCCCCCACCGAGGATTCCGGCCTCAGCAAACTGGACAGCGGCCCTCCCCCACCCAGGGGAGGGCCGCCGTCGTCGTTCGCCGCCCTGCCTTCACGGCCCTTTCATGGCGCCTGCCTTTCGCGGCGCGGCCCGGATCTCAGTCCTGCCGGTCCAAAAGTTCCCGGACTCGGGCGCGGACGGGCTCGCGGTCGTAGGTGTTCACGAGCGCACCCGCCATGCGCACCGGGTCTCCGAAGAAGAAGTACTCGTAGAGCGCCTGCCGTCCCGCGAAGCCCGTGATGGACGCGTCGTAGGCGAGCTTGAACAGCCGGATCCGCTCGGGGCCGGTCAGCGACTTGCCCTGCAGGTACATCTCGATGTCCTCGCGGGCGACGCCGAGATCCGCCTCTCCGGGCAACGCCATGAGACCCGAGGCGCAGAACTTGCGGATGATCTCGGGATAGCGCTGCGACGCCTTGGGGTACCAGTTGCGTGCCGCGTTGAGCGTGGGCCAATGCGGGAGCATGACGCCGTCGTCGCTCAGTTC
>NZ_DAIUJO010000108.1:0-8684 GCF_036848755.1 Sinomonas sp.
TAGTTCTGGTACGAGCCGCCGTTGACCAGACCGGTGACGACGTCGGTGCTCGGGTAGCCCAGGACCCCGCGCTCGAAGCCGGTCGACTGCCATTCGGAACGGATCGCCCCGATCGACTCATGCGTGCCCGCGGCCGGAGAGGAGACGATCGCCCCGCCCTGGTAGTTCTGGTACGACCCGCCGTTCAGGAGCCCGGTGACCACCTCCGTGGCCGGGTAGCCCAGGACCCCGCGCTCGAAGCCCGTGGACTGCCATTCGGAACGGATCGCCCCGATCGACTCGTGCGCCCCGGTGGCCGGGGACCAGACGATCGCCCCGCCGTCGTAGTTCTGGTAGACGCCGCCGTCGACCAGTCCCCCGACCTCGTCCGTGGAGGGATAGCCCATGACCCCGTTCTCGAACCCGAGCGCGGCCCACTCCCCGCGGATCGCCCCGTGGGAGACGTACAGGCTTCCGGACGGGGCGGCGATCACGGCCCCGTACTGGTAGTTGCGGTAGTAGCCCCCGTCGCGGATCGGAGTCACGGCGCCGGTCGCTGCCCCGAGGCCCCATTGGGCGGCCTTGGCGTCCATCGCCTGGGCGAGCGTCATCGCCGTGATGGTCGCGGTGGAAGTGCTCGAGCCGTTGCCGTTGGTTGCGGTCAGGGTAGCGGTGTACGTCCCGGCCGTGGTGTAGGTGTGGGACGGATTCTGCGCCGTCGACGTCGACCCGTCGCCGAAGTTCCAGGACCACGAGGTCGGGGAGCCGGCGGACGTGTCGGTGAAGCCCACCGACAGCGGAGCGGTTCCCGACGTGGGGCTGGCGGTGAACGAGGCCACCGGCGCGTTCCCGTATGACTCCCAGTGGTCGGCGAAGGAGGTTCCGTCTGGCGAGAGGCCCCCGGGGTACGCCATGGTGTGACCCGTGGAGTCCTGCATGACGAGCGAATCTGCGCCGTTCGCGGGGGTGTACTGGACGTTCCCTGCTGCGTCCACGTCGTAGTACGCGTGGGTGATGTTGACCTGGCCATAGTTCGCCAGGTCAGGAAGGGAGCCGTTGATGGTGGGCCGCTCGACGATCCACTCCGCGGAGTTGCCGGGAGCGGGCGAGGCCTGGGAACCAGTCACGCACGTGCTCTGGGTGTAGTCGCACAGCGTGAAGTCCGCGGTTCCGTTGGCCCAGTGCACGTGCGTCGCCACGTCGTCGCCGACGTTGGGGACAAGGTTGGTGATCTCCATCTCGTTCTCCATCGGGTACAGCTCGAACCAGAAGAAGCTCGTCTGCCCGTTGGTCGCAGCGTCCTGCTCGGTGCCGTCCTGGATCAGCTCGTTGGTCGAGTCCATCCCGCCGATGCCGGGCCAGATGCTGGAGTACGCCGGCTGGTTCCCGTTCCCGGTCACTGCCGGGACGGTCCACTCGGCCTGGGCGTAGTTCGGTGCGGAAGTCTGGGCTGCATAGCCGGACCAGTTCGACGAGCTGTAGGCCGCGGAGCTGGCGGGCACTTTGGTGTGACGCGATGCGACCTGCCTGCAGTCCAAGGTCGGGAGCCACTTCACGTGCAGGGCCGCAGCCTTGGCGAAGATCGGGGATCCCACGGGGGCGCCCGCCTCGGCCGCCGCGAGGGTCCCCCCGGGCGATGCGGGAGAGGTCACGGTCAGCTGGCCACAGCTCGATGCCTGGTGCCTGACCGGGGAAGAATCGGCGGCCTCGGCGCTGGAACCTGCTGCCAGGTTTCCGGCCACGGCAAGGAAAGCCGCGGCAAGGGCGTACGTCCATCGGGATCTCACGTCTCACAACCATAAAGTGACACGATCTGTAAGATCAATAAACGGATTTGACTTTGCTTCAGGCCCCCTGAGTAACGGGTGCAGGCCCGCCGGCTCGGTGCTGAACTGTGGGGATCGACTCCCGCAGGCTCAAGGGCGCACCTCGGTGAGGACGGCGGGTCGGGCGGTCGAGGCCCGCGGGATGAGGGTGGGCGCGAGCACGCGATGCGGCGCCCGGGCTGGCCGCCCTTGGATGGAGTCCATGAGCGCATCGACGGCGGCGTTCGCGATGTCCGCGAAGGGCACGCGCACGCTGGTGAGGGGGACGGGGAGTCGCGCGACGAGCGGGATGTCGTTGTATCCGACGATGGAGACGTCCGTGGGAATGCCGAGCCCGGCGCGCTGGATCACCGAAGTGAACCCGAACGCGGTGTTGTCGTTGACGGCGAAGACCGCCGTCGGCCGGTCCGCGGAGGCGAGGAAGGCCTCGGCAGCCGCCTCGCCGCTTTCCATGCTGAACGTCGACGGGTAGACGAGCCCGGGGGGCTCGGCGATGCCGGCCTCGCGCAGGGCCTGGCGGTAGCCTTCGCGGCGGGAGATCGCTGTTGATGCATGGTCGGGGCCGGCGACGAGGCCGATCCGGCGGTGGCCGAGGTCCATCAGGTGGCGGGTGGCGAGGTAGCCGCCCAGGGCGTCGTCGCCGACGACGCTCGGGCTCTCCCCGTAGGAGCGCAGCGCGAGCACGTGTGGGATTCCCCGCTCGACGAGTTCGGTGCACAGCCCGCCCTCGGTCGTCGCGGTCGTCAGGATGAGCCCGTCGACGCGCGAGGCGAGCATGGCGAGCCCGCTCTCCCGTTCGAGCGCCGGGTCGTCGTAGGTCGTGGCGACGAGGGCGTGGTAGCCGCGGGCGGCGCTCGCGGCGGCGATCTCCTCGAAGAGCATCGCCATCACGGTGTCGGTGAGCCGGGAGACGAGCACGCCGATCGTGTTGGTCTGCTGGCGCCGGAGGTTCGCCGCCGTCGGGTTCGGCTCGTAGCCGAGGGACTCCGCGACCGCCCTGATCCGCGCCGCTGACGGGCTCCGGTAGAAGCGGTGCTCGCGGTTCATCGCGCGCGACACGGTCGAGCGTGCGACGCCCGCGGCCTCCGCGACGTCGGCGATCGTCGGCCGCGGGCCGCCGGACTCCCTGGCTTCCATGGTTCCCTTCCCTGCCCCCTTGACGTGCTCCTGTGAACCAGCTTACAGTCGAAGCAATCGATAAGGGAATCGATTGCACAACCGAATCGAAACACTGTCAGCACCACCCGAAGGAGAAGCTCCATGACCACCCTCGATCTGCGCGGCCTGGTCCCCGCCCCCGTGACCCCCTTCACCCGCGACGGCGACGTCGACGTCGCCGCGATCCACCGCCTCGGCGGCTGGCTCGGAAGCGTCGAGGGTGTCAAGGGCCTCGTCGTCCTCGGCCACGCCGGGGAAGGCACGTTCCTGACCCAGGCCGAGCAGGCCCTCGTGATCTCCTCCTTCCGCGACGCCGTGGACGGGAAGCTGCCGATCATCGCCGGCATCACCGGCGAGGGCAACAAGGTCGCCGCCGAGGAGGCCCGGCGCGCGGTCGACGCCGGCGCTTCCGCCGGCCTGGTCTACCCCTCCCACGGCTGGCTGCGGTTCGGCTACCAGGAGGGCGCCCCGCAGTCGCGGTACAAGGAGATCTACGCGGCAAGCGGCCTGCCGCTGATCCTGTTCCAGTACCCGGACGTCACGAAGGCCACGTACAACCTCGACACCCAGCTCGAGATCGCCGCGCAGGAGGGCGTGTTCGCCACCAAGAACGGCGTGCGCAACATGCGCCGCTGGGACACCGAGATCCCCGTGCTGCGCGCGGCGTTCCCGGAGCTGCAGATCCTCACGTGCCACGACGAGTACCTGCTGCACACCATGTTCGACGTCGACGGCGCCCTGGTCGGCTACGGCGGGCTCGCCCCCGAGCCCCTCGTCGAGCTCATCGCAGCCGGCAAGGCCAAGGACTACGCCAAGGCCCGCGAGGTCCACGACCGGCTCCTGCCCGTGACCAAGAACGTCTACCACCGCGGCTCCCACATGGAGGGCACGGTCGCGCTCAAGGAGGGCCTCGTAGCCCGCGGCATCCTCGAGCACGCCACCGTCCGGACCCCGCTGCTGCCCCTGGCCCCCGGCGCGCACGAGGAGATCGCCCTCGCCCTCGCCTCGGCCGGCCTCGGCCGCGTCGCCGCCCCGGTCCGCGCCTGAGCATGGCCCGCGCCTGGGTTCTCCGAGCCCAGGCCGAGCGCACGACGGCGGGGGCCCGCCCGCCGTCGTGCGCCTCCCGAGCGGCACAGGTCCGGCTGCCACGAGAGGACAGCACCGCCCCTTCCCGGGCGCAACCACCCAAGTTTGAATAGACCTCAACGACGAGGAAGTGCACGTGATACCCACAGTCAAGCCAACCGCGACGGCGGGCATGGCAGCCCTCTACTCGCGCCGCGAGATCCGCCTGATCCTGGCCTTCGCCCTGCTCGGGACGCTCTTCGACGGCGCGGAGCTGAACCTGATCGGCTACCCGCTGGTCTACATCTCCGGCAGTCTGCACGTCTCCACCATCGCCCTGATCACCGTCACGACCGTCCAGGGCTTCGCCTCGATCCTGGGCGGGTTCGTCTTCGGCACCCTCGGGGACACGCTCGGCCGCCGGCGCACGTTCGCGATCTCGGTCCTGGCCTTCGGCGTCGCCGCCATCCTCGGGGGCCTGTCCGTGAATTACGGCATGTTCATGGCCACGCGGCTCCTTGCGGGCGTCGGCATGGGCGGCCTGTTCGGCCTGTCCTTCTCGATGTTCACAGAGTGCTGGAAGACCGGCCGCCGGGGCACCATGGGCGGCATCATCCAGGCCATGTACTTCGCCGGGGAGATCCTCACGGAGGGCATGATCTTCCTCTTCCTCACCCTCCTCGGCCACGACCTCGGCTGGCGCGCAGGATACGTCGCGATCGGCGTCGTCAGCACCGTCATCGGCATCGCCTCGCTCAAGCTCCTGCCTGAGTCCAAGCAGTGGCTCGCCTACCAGCAGCACCTCAGGGAAGGCACGCTGCCCAAGGAGATCCGCCGCGCGAAGGTCCCGGTCATCGACATCTTCAAGCCCCAGTTCGTCTTCGGGACCGTGCTGTTCATGGTTCTCTCCACCGCTATGTTCCTCACCACGAACTCCGTCGGCGCGTACCTCTCCACCTACCTGCTCACGGCCCAGAAGCTCTCCCTGAACACGGTCAGCCTCGTCGTCCTGCTCGGCTACGTCGCCACGATCATCGCCTACACCCTCACCGGCGTCGTCTCCGACGTCATCCGGCGCAAGTACGCCTTCACCCTCGCCAGCGCCGTCGGCACGGTCGGGTTCGTCTGGTTCCTGGCCCTCCTGAGCACCCACTCGGCGCACGTCGGCGCGAACTTCTGGGCATGGCCCACCTTCTGGGCACTCATGCTCTGCGCCGGCGCGGCAGGCGGGTTCGGGGTCCTGGGCGTGTGGATGTCGGAGTACTTCCCCACCCGCATCCGCTCCACCGGCTCCAGCGCCAGCTACTACGTCGGCCGCGGACTCGGCGCCGGGATCTTCCCCCTCTTCGCCCTCACTCTCGCCGGGACCGTGCCGTTCGCCCTCGCCCTGGGCATCCTCGGCCCCGCCGCCGGCCTCCTCTTCTCCCTCGTCGCCCCCGACCGCACCGGACGGACCATCGCCGACCTCGAATAGGCCCCAAGGGGCACGGCCCCCCGGTCCCGCCGCCGAAGAATCGCGCGTTCGCGCGATGCGCTCCCCCACCGACGCAAGGATGCTAGTGGCATGAGCACCATCGAATTCGACCTCGAGTCCACGGCCACTCCGGAACAGGTCCGGGGCGCCCTGACCGACTTCTCCGAACAGCGCCCCCGCCTCTGGCCCGGCATCGATCCGTCCCTGTACAAGGTCTACTCCCTCGGCCAGACCACCGCCGAAGCCCGCGAGGGAAGCAAGGGCCCCGGCGGGAAGGTCTGGGCCCGAGAGCACTACGACTGGTCGGACCCCGAAACCGTGCGCTGGACGGTCCAGGAGAGCAACTTTTCCAGGCCGGGCAGCTACGTCTCCGCCACCATCCGTCCCCGGGGCGGCGGCAGCTTGGTCCACATCGTGTGGGACCGCACCGGGACCACCATCGCAGGGAAGCTGATCTGCAGCATGGTCAGGCTCTCCGGGGGAAAGCCTGTCGCGGCATCGTTCAGACGCGGCCTCGAGGCAATCGAGAAGCACTGACCGCCCACCGAAAAACCCTCCCCACCGCTCCTCCCGCGGAGCGGCACGAGAGTCCTACACTCGCCTTGCCGAAGGCTGCCAGTGTTGGAGGGAAACCATGATACGAACACCAGTCTGCGACCTGCTGGGCATCCAGCACCCCGTTGTCCAAGCCGGAATGGGCCCGTTCGGCAGCGGGGCCGCGCTAGCGGCGGCCGTCTCGAACGCCGGTGCGATGGGCAGTCTGGGCGGCGCCTTCCGACCCCTCGGCGAACTACGAGACCAGGTGCGTCAGCTCAAGGAATCGACCGAGAAGCCCTTCGCCGTCAACTTCACTCAGACCTGGGCTCAGGACCACCCAGATGCGCTGGACCTGGTCCTCGGGCTCGGCGTGCCGGTCGTCTCCTTCGCGTTGGGCGACCCGGGCCAGTGGCCACGAAGGGCACACGAATCCGGCGCCCTGTTCATCCAACAGGTCCACACCGTCGAGCAGGCCAGAATGGTCGCCGAGCGCGGAGTCGACATCGTCATCGCCCAGGGTACCGAGGCCGGCGGCTTCGGCGGCACGATCGGCATGGCCGTACTGGTCCCGCAGGTCGTCGACGCTATCAGACCGGTGCCAGTGCTCGCAGCCGGCGGCATCGCCGACGGGCGCGGCCTCGCGGCGGCGCTCGTACTGGGGGCCCAAGGCGTCAACATGGGGACCCGTTTCCTCGCCTCGGCCGAGGCCTCGATCAGCGAGGCTTGGAAGCAGGAGATCATCGCGGCGGGTGCGTCCGCCGCTGTGAAGGCTCCAGTCTGGGACCGTATCTTCCCCAAGCCGGCCAACGGCGCCTTCGACGTCGTCCCGCGCGCGCTCGAAACAGGCTTCCTTCGGAAATGGGGGCCGGACGAGGACGGGGCGGCGGCGCGGGCAGCGGATCTCCGGCAGGAGGTAGTGGACGGGATCCAGCACGGCCGGATGGAGGAGTTCGTCCCCTTCGGCGGGCAGTCCGCCGGGCTGATACGGGAGATCCTGCCGGCCGCCGAGATCGTCTCCCGCCTCATCGAACAGGCCACGGACGCGCTCGCCTCGGTCGGGCACCTCGCCCAGGCCTAGAAGACGCGGCGCGAGATGCATGCGGGCTTGCTGCTCAGGGCGGGCTGGCGGCGTACGAAGAGCTCCGCCGCGCTGTCGCGGGCCGTGCGCTCCCATTCCTTGCTGTGCGCGAGGTAGCCGCCCAAGGCCGTGCCCGGCGGAATGAGGACGCATCCGGCGCCTGCTAGCCCTTGTTCGGTATCGCCTTCGCCTTCGAGGATGCGCTGGTCGGCGAGGACGCGTGTGGGTCCGTAGAGGTCGTTCCGGGAGTCGAGCGAGACCTCGACGTCGGGGCGCTCGAGCAGGACGAAGCCGCCCAGCGCGTATGAGTTGAACAGCCTGCATCCGGAGGGGATGGCATCGACGACGGCGCTGGAGTACTGGTCGGGGCTGGGCTGGCCGAGGTGCCCGAGCCCGAGGAAGGCCATCACTGCTACGGCGCTGAGGCCTGCGGCCGCCGCAGGGACGACGACGGCGCGCCAACGCCGGAGGGAGCGCCTGACCAGAGGCTGGGAAGCCGATGCCGCAAGGACGGGCAGCGCCAGCAGCAGCAGGATGGGGAGTATCCGGATGGCGCCGAGGCTCCCGGCCGCCGCGACTCCGAGGGCGCCGACAGAGACCACGTCGCGCTGTCGCAGGGCGATCGCCAGGGCCACGAGGCCGAGGGCGAGCATGGTCATCTGGGCCGGATCGGCGGGATCGATGTGCTGCCACTCGGTCACGACCCCGGCTGATGAGTCCTGGACCTGCGCGGTCTGGGCGAACAGCCCAGCCCCATAGGGGTTGAGGAAGGAACACACAGCCGATACGCCCAGTGCCGCGGCGCACCAGCCTCCGCGGGCCCTGGTGCTGCGACGGACGAGCACGAGGCCGGTCACCACACCGGTGACGGCGACCCCCAGCAGGGCTGCGGCGTGCAGATTGACCCATGCCGCGGTGAGGGCCCCCACACCGGCAACGGCCAGGAGGCCAGCGCGGCCGGCGACGAGCCGCTGGAGCAGGAGCACAAGCGCCGGAACCGCGATGTAGTCCACGAGCT
Source organism: Sinomonas sp. (assembly GCF_036848755.1). Lineage (NCBI taxonomy): Bacteria > Bacillati > Actinomycetota > Actinomycetes > Micrococcales > Micrococcaceae > Sinomonas > Sinomonas sp. Next base: position 8,136 of record NZ_DAIUJO010000108.1, read on the forward strand.
GGGGTCGTGCGGACAACCACGCAATCAGCAGCGGCGAGACGAGCAGCACGGCGGCGGAGGCGACTGGCGCCCTGGCACCCAGCACGCGTGCCTGGAGCAGCACCAGCCCGAAAGCGGCTGCGGCCATCCCAGCGCAGGCGAGAGCGACCGCGGGCAGCCCGGCAGCCCTGTACGCGAGGGCTGCCAGGACATCGAACCCCCATGAGTTCAGGGTCCAAGGCTGACCGTTCACAGTCCAGGAGAAGGGGTCGGCGGCCGGAAGGCTCCCCTTCGCGATGGCGAGCAGGCCGGTGCGCACTTCCCAGAAGGTGTCCGTCTCACTGAGGGTGCCGGCCCTGAGCAGCACCACAGGAAGTGTGGCCAGCCACGCCAGCAGCCATCCCTTCCGGGCAGCCCATGTTCGAAGACGGGAGCGAGCAGTGATTCCATGCCCCCGCACGGGGCCTGGCCCGGTGCCGGGAGGACCTGGGACTCCCGCGGAGCCCGGTTCCGCCGTCTCGGGAGGTGGAGCGGTCGGGCCGTCCGCCAGGATGGGCCGCGTCCGAACTC
>NZ_DAIUJO010000108.1:8694-12445 GCF_036848755.1 Sinomonas sp.
TGACTACCGGCCCCCTCATAGTCGCGGGCTGCTTTCCGGAACCCGGGGGGCAGCCTCCCCGCGCCGAAGTGCCTGCGGGCCAGACCCCTGCCCTGCGAGCGCCGTCGTCTGTTCCGTGCGGCGTGGGTCGCGGAGCAGGTCACGGAGGGCGCGTTCGCAAGGCTTCTCCACGAACCGGTAGGCAAGCCCGGCGACGACCGCGGCGGCGAGGAGGGACGGGGGCACGAGCCACCAGGGGAGGCTCTGGGGGCCTTGGGCGACGAGGAGCCCGACGGCGCCCAAGACGATGTAGTGGACCATGTAGAAGGAGAAGGAGCGGTCGCCTAGGGCGACAAGGCGGGGGCTGGACAGGAGTTGGCTGGATCCGGAGAGCTCGCGACGGGCCGCTGTCCAGATCAGGACGATGACCGCGGGCAGCATCAGAGCCTCGCTGGCCCACCAAAGCGTGACGCGGAGCAGGTCGGCGGCGAGCGTGAGAGTGGCTCCTGCGGTGGCGGCGGCCGCGGCGCCGAGCTGGGCCACATGGGAGGGGACGTACCCTGCTTTGAGCAGCAGAGCCAGCGCGACACCCACGACGAACTCGGCCAGCCGGTACGGGGGGAAGTTGTAGGTGAGGAAATGGGCCGCCCAAGCCCCCACCCGGACGCCGACAGTGAGCTGGAAGGCTGTTCCCATCAGCGGTTGCAGGACCAGGAGGAACACCACGGTGCCGATGAGTTCGCGGACGCTGAACCTGTGCATCGCCTTCAGGAGGGCCGGCAGCAGCAGGTAGAAGAAGGCCTCGGTCGACAGCGACCACGCCACGGGGTTGAAGGACGACGCCGAGGACGGTCGCCAGGCCTGGGTCAGGGTCAGGTTCTGCAGGAAGGAGAGCCTGCTCGAATTCGGTGCGACCGGGATGAGTGCCGCGACCGCCAGTGTTGCGGCACTGAGGGGGAACAGCTTGGCGAGGCGATTCCGCAGGAAGACCCCGGTGCCAGCCCCGACAGTGTCCGCCCAAGTCAGGACGAAGCCGGAGAGGACGAAGAAGAAGCTCACCCCCACGAAGCCGAGGTTTACCACCGGGATGTCGTACCGGCCGAACCCGTGCATGAGCGCCACGGCGGCGGCGGCGAGGAACCGCAGTCCGGTCAGCGAATCAAGCCGCCTCACCCTCTCTTGCCCCGGCCCGTTCGGCACGCCCACACATGAACCCCGATGCTGCCATGGACCACCTCGACTATCCCCCCGTCTCGGAACCGCTTTCCCTCCATCCCACACTCCTGCAGGGCCTCAGGAGGCGAACCTTGCCAAATCCTTGGCGAACCCTTCGCGGCAGGGACTCGGCCCCGCCTACGAGAGTGGAAGCGCTCCTTCGGGTCGGTGCCTGCCAAGGTGAGAGAAGGCCCGCTCTTGCGAGTTCACTCGGGTTTGGGGACTCCCAGGGCGCGGCGGGAAGCTATTCCCCGAGGTCTTGTTCCGAAGGGGTGAGGTGTCTGTGGCCGGCAACCAGCTCAAAGAGTGCCGTTTCGGCGGCTCTGGTCCTGGCCAGCCTCTGGTGCTCGGTGGGAACCGCGATCCAGTACGTGCGCTCGATCCTGACCTCCTCGATGATCCGGATCAGGCGCTGGTCATCTGCAGCCACGAAGTCCGGGAGGATGGCCACCCCCAGACCGGCGACCGCCGCCATCCACTGTCCCGTCACGTTGTTCGTCTGGACGGCAGGCCGCACACCCGGAAGGGCCGCATCCAGGAACCTCAGGGCGGGGATGTCGAGCAGCGAGTCGACGTACCCGATCATCGAACGCTGGTACAGATCTTCCAGCCCACCGGGGACCCCCGTCCGGGACAGGTATCCGGGACTGGCATAGAAGCTCAGACCGTACGTCGCCAGCGCCCTGGAGCGCACTCCCCTGGTGGTTGGCACTTCCAAGGCGATGCCGACGTCGAACTCCCGCGTCGCCAGGAGGTTCAGGCGCGTCTCAGTGACGACTTCGATCGTGAGGTCGGGGTACGCGGCTCGCAGTCTGCCGAGCCCAGGGGAAAGCACGAAGGCGCCGAAGCCGTCGGGGGCGGCAATGCGCAGCGTTCCCGAGAGGCGCCCCCGGGCTGAGCCCAGTTCCTCAGAGGCGGCGAGGAGTGACGATTCGATGGCCTCGGCGTGGACTACGAGCCGCTGGCCTGCCTCGGTGAGCTCCCAGCCGGCAGGGGTGCGGTCGAAGAGCCGGGTCCCGGCGGCCCGTTCCAGCTGGGTCACCCTCCGGCCGACCGTGGTGTGCTCGACGCCGAGCCCTCGGGCAGCGGAGACAAGCCTCCCCGTTCGTGCGACCTCGAGGAAGAAGCGGAGGTCGTCTGCCTGGATCATCTCGTCAGTCTAGGACCTCTGTGCATTTCTGCACAGCGGTGGGCCGGATTGGGCCTTGCCTGCTCCCGTCTTCGCACAGAGACTGGGAAGTGCTCCCGGTGACGCGAACAGCGCCGGGCTTCACCCACTGCCGGGAGGTCCCCTTGACGTTCCAGATCGCACTGCCGCGGCTCATGAAGGTCGGAGCGGGCGCTGTCCAGGAATTGGGCGAGGTCCTCGCCGAGCTCGGAGCGCAGCGCCCGCTGATCGTCACCGACCCGTTCATGGACAAGTCGGGCACCGTGGACGTCGCTGTGCGGGCCCTGCGCACCGCCGGATTCGAGGCTGCGGTGTTTGCCGAGACCGTCCCGGATCCGACGACGGACTCGCTCCGGGCGGGGCTCGACGCCGTCGAGCGCCACAAGGCCGACGTCCTGATCGGCTTCGGCGGAGGCAGCTCCATCGACACCGCCAAGGCACTGGGCCTGCTCTCCCTCCAGGGCGGCCCGATGCGCCAGTACAAGGCACCCCGACGGAACACGGGCCCGTCACTGCCCGTCGTCGCCGTCCCCACCACGGCGGGCAGCGGGTCGGAAGCGACCCAGTTCTCCATCATCAGCGACTCCGAGACCAACGAGAAGATGCTCTGCGCCGGCCCCGCATTCCTGCCGGTCGCCGCGGTCGTGGACTACGAGCTGACCCTGTCGATGCCAGCCAGGCTCAGCGCCGACACCGGCATCGACGCGCTCACCCACGCGATCGAGGCGTACGTGAGCCGCAAGGCCAACCCCTTCTCCGACGGATTCGCCCTCGCCGCCATCTCCGCGATCGGCCGGAACCTCCGCGACGTCTACAAGGACGGGTCGAATCGCGAGGCCCGCGAGGCCATGATGCTCGCCGCGACCCAGGCCGGCATCGCCTTCTCCAACTCGAGCGTCGCTCTCGTGCACGGCATGAGCCGGCCCCTCGGGGCGCACTTCCACATCGCCCACGGACTCGCCAACGCGATGCTGTTCCCGGCGGTGACCGAATTCTCCGCCGCCGGCGCCGAAGCCCGCTATGCCGAGTGCGCCCGGGCCCTCGGAGCAGCCGGACCCGAGGACGACGACGACGCGGCCGCCAAGGCGCTCGTCGCCGAGCTCCACGCCCTGAACCAGGACCTCGGTGTCCCGACGCCGCAGTCCTACGGGATCAGCGCCGACGACTGGCACCGGCTGATCCCTGTGATGGCCGAGCAGGCCCTCGCCTCCGGCTCCCCTGCCAACAACCCCGTGGTCCCAGAGGCCTCCGAGATCCAAGCGCTCTACGCCAAGGTCTACGCCTGAGCCAGACCAGGACCGACCAACTCCCACCCCTTCCAAGGAGCACAGCATGACGATCAAGACGATTCCGCATTTCCTCAACGGCGAAGAGACCCATGGGGTCGGG
>NZ_DAIUJO010000109.1:0-4859 GCF_036848755.1 Sinomonas sp.
AGAAGGGATCAGCGGAGAAGGGCCCAGCGGACCGGTAACCCGCGGCGCAGGGCGCTAGATCCGCGGCCGGGCCGCCCAGCGCCGGGCCTTGAGGGCGAGGTGCAGCTCCTGCCGGACGCGCCCGCCGAGAGGGTCGGCGCCGAGGAGCTTCCGGACCCGCGCCACGCGGTGGTAGACGGTCGAACGGTGCAAATGGAGCCTGTCGGCAACGAGCTGGACGGCGCCGTCGCTGTCGTAGAGCTGCTCGAGGACCGGCAGCAGTTCCCCATCCCGGTCCTCCTCGGCGAGCAGGTCGGCGAACACGCTCGACGGCTCGGTGGCCACCGACCCCATGAGCTGATAGACGCCCACCGAGCGGACGTCGACGAGTTCGCCGAGCGCGGGATCGACGGCGGCTGCCTGCGCCGCCACCTTCGCCTGTGCGTAGGCGTCGGGAAGGGCCCGGAGGCTCGTGAACGGCTCGCTGATCCCCACGAGAACGCGGCCCGCGGGGCGCCCTGAGCGCTTGGCGAGTTCGCGCTCGTAGTGCGTCAGGACGGCGGCATGGTTCGCGCGCCCGGTCGAGTGCACAAAGAGGACGACGGCGTGCGTCTCGGTCCCAGCCGTGAAGAGGGCCGGGTCGATGCCCGCCGTGGCGAGCATGGCGGCCGTGCTCGTTGCGACGACGGCGGCCTGGGGGTCCTCGGGATCCACGCCGTCGGGGTCGAGCAGGGTCACGACCTGCCACGGAGCGTGCCCGTGAACCTCGCGCCAGCCCGCAATCTCCGCCTGCGCGGACTTGTCACCCGATGCGGCGGCGAGGAACCTCGACTCGCGCTGGCGGCGGTGCGCCGACGCCGCCGTGTTCGAATCGAGCAAGAGCGCCGCGATGAGCTCGATCTCGAGCCGGACGCTGGGCAGCGCGGCGAGGATCGCCGTCGCGCTTTCCTCCTCAGGCTCCTGCTGTACCCAGAGATAGCCGACCCGGAAGCCACGGACCAAGAGCGGGACGCACACACGCCCGTACATTCCGAGGCCCGCGTTCGGAGGTACCGCGACGGGACGCACTGCCGTCGCGATCCCGTGCGAGAGCTGCCACGCGCTCACGTCCGCAGGGACGCGCTTGCTGAGGAGGAAGTTCACGCGGACGGGGTCGGCGTGCGCCTGGTTCGACGAGTAGGCGACGAGGAGCCCATCGAGGTCCTCGACCGAGAGCCCCCTCCCCAGCTTGTGGGCTGCCTTTTCGACGAGTTCCTCGACCCCTTCACGCATGCTTCCCAGCATACGGGGGAGAACCCACACGCGGGGACAATTGCCGTCCCAAGGTAGAACAGATGTCGGACAAAAGACTGCATGAGAGGCGGAATTCCGCGGAACTCATCCCGGGCTCGAGCGGCCTCGCAGTGTTGCACAGCTCACACGGTGCCTACGCTGGAAGCACCGCGGAAGAACCTCTCACACGGCCCTCGCAAGGCCCCTAACTATGGAGACGAAAGTGATCATCGGAGTCCCCAAGGAGATCAAGAACAACGAGTTCCGGGTGGCCATCACCGCCGCCGGCGTCCACGAGTTCGTGTCGCACGGGCACACCGTGCTCGTCGAGGAGGGCGCGGGACTTGCTTCGGGCATCGCCGACGACGAGTACCGCGTGGCAGGGGCCGAGATCGTCCCAGCCGCGGCCGACGTCTGGGGACGCGCCAATCTGGTCATGAAGGTCAAGGAGCCGATCGCCTCCGAATACCGCTTCTTCCGGCAGGGCCTCATCCTCTTCACCTACCTCCACCTCGCGGCCGAGCCTGCACTCACCCGCGCGCTCATCGACTCGGGCGTCACGGCCATCGCCTACGAGACCGTGCAGGAGGGCCGGGCGCTGCCGCTGCTCGCGCCCATGTCCGAGGTCGCGGGCCGTCTTTCCGTCCAGGTCGGGGCTCAGTCGATGCTCGCGCCCAACGGGGGCAAGGGCATCCTCCTGGGTGGCGTGCCCGGCGTGCGGCCCGCGAGGGTCGTCGTGCTCGGGGCGGGCGTCGCCGGGACGAACGCGGCCGTCGTCGCGATGGGACTGGGCGCGGACGTGACGATCCTGGACATCAACATCGCCCGCCTCCAAGAAATCGACGCGCTCTACTCCGGCCGGATCAAGACCGTCGCCTCGAACAAGTACGAGATCGAGAAGTCGCTCGTCGAGGCGGACCTCGTCATCGGCTCCGTGCTCATCCCGGGGGCAAAGGCGCCGAAGCTCGTCTCGAACGAGCTCGTCTCGCGGATGAAGCCCGGTTCGGTGCTCGTCGACATCGCGATCGACCAAGGGGGCTGCTTCGAGGACTCCCACCCGACGACCCACCAGGACCCGACGTTCACCGTCCACCACTCGATCTTCTACTGCGTCGCGAACATGCCAGGCGCGGTTCCGAACACCTCGACCTACGCGCTGACAAACGTCACGCTGCGCTATGCGGTCCTCCTCGCCGATCTCGGCGTCGAGAAGGCGTTCGAGAAGAACGCCGCGCTCGCGGCTGGCCTCAACGTCGCGGGAGGCTGCGTGACCAACCGCTCCGTCGCGGAGGCCCACGGCCTTCCCCTCGCCAGCGACTGGCACGGGCTCGTCTCGGCCTGACCTGCACAGGCCGGTCGACTAGCGGTGGGCCCCTACTGCGGGGCCCACCGCACTAGCGCGCAGGCCCGCCGCGCTAGGCGTCGAACGCGGTCGTCACCTCGCCGCCCCCGACCTTGCGGGCGAGCTCGCGTGCGATGTCCTGGATCTTCTCGTTCCTCGCGTTCGAGGCTCGCCGCAGCACCTCGAACGCCTTCTCGGGGCTGCAGCGATTCTGTCCCATGATGATCCCGACCGCGAGGTCGATTGCCGTGCGGTTCTCCATGGCCTTCGCCCGGTTCTCTGCGAGCTCCCGCTGCTCCTGATACCGCGCCGCGAGGTGGAGCGACCAGTTGATCTGGTTCCGGGCACCCCCGGCGAGGCCGATGAGTCGCCTGCTCGGCCCCCGCGGAAGGCGTCCCATGAGGGCCATCGCACCGCGTCCGGCGTGGTCCGCGTCGACGTTCATCACGATGAGCGACAACGGGCGGACGAAACCCGGCCAGGGCAGCCGCCCTCGCTCGGCCCGCTCGATCACCGTCTCTCCGCCTTCGAGCGCCCTGTAGAGCGCCTCGTTGCGCGATTCGACCCAATACGTCAGCAGTCGGGCCGTCTCCGGGCTGCTGCCCGAGACGACCGTCTTGCGCTTCGGTCGTTCCACGACGATGCCGCACTCGATCTCTGGAGCATGGCGCGAGAGCCAGCGGGCCGTCGAGGCAGCGACTTCGTCCATGACCTCCTGCAGATCGTCATGCGTGACCAGGACGTTCTTGAGCTCGTTTCCCAACGGCCCGCTCGACGGCGACTCCTCCGCGGTCATCTGGCACCCTCCTCAGCAGCGATCCCGCTCCTCAGGCTGGACTTCCCGCGACCCGTCGTCAAGCCGTGGCGCCTCGTCGAGACGCTCCCGGAGTCGCTGCAGGACCTTGCGGAGCTGACGCGAGACGTGCATCTGGCTCACGCCCAGTTCCCCGGCGATCTCCTTCTGGCTCATCTCGCGCACAAACCGCAGGTGAAGCAGCTGCTTCTCCGGGGCGGGGAGATCCCGCAGGATGCCCTCGACCATGACGCGAAGCTCCGCCTCGCGGAAGCCGGGGTCGAGCACGCCCAGCTCGGGTCCGTCGTCGTCCTCGTCGCCGCCCGCGAGGGGATGGGGCATGAGGGCCGCGTCGGCGACAAGCCCCTCGGCGACCTCCGCGAGGGTGACGCCGAGCTCCTCGGCGATCTCCGCCATGCTCGGCTCGCGGCCCAGCGACTGCTCGAGGTCCAGACGCGCGGCATTGACGCGCAGGCGGAGCTCCTGGATGCCGCGGGGCGGCCGGACCACCCACGAATAGTCCCGCACGTAATGCCGGAGTTCGCCGAGAATTGTCGGCACCGCGAAGCTCACGAACTCCCCCTCCCCCGCGTCATACCGGGCGGCCGCGCTCAGGAGCCCGAGCCGTGCGACCTGGACGAGGTCGGCCAGGTCATGGCCCCTCACGGCATGGCGGCGGGCGAGGGAATCGGCAAGACCGAGGTGCCGGAGGACGAGCTCGGCGCGGTCGGCATCGGTCAGATCGGTCGTCAGATCGGGCACACAGTGGGGCCCCGGGCCGTCCCCGGCTCGGGATGAGGGCATAGCGGCATTGCTCCGTAGGAAGGAGGGGTGCCGCTGCTCGACTCTGCTCAGAGTAGGCGGGCCAAAGTTGTCCGTTCAAACTGGGACGCGTCTCTCGCGCGATGTTTGGGCCAATCCCGGGTGGGGAACAGACAGGCACATCCGCGAAGGCGGAAGCTGTCAGACCGACAACTCCCGACGGAAGGAGCAACAATGGGTGCCGATGACAAGATCGAGAACAAGGCCGAAGAGCTCAAGGGCAAGGCCAAGGAAGCGACCGGCAAGGTGACCGGCAACGACAGCCTCGAGGCGGAGGGCCACGGCGACCAGGCCAAGGCTGGCCTCAAGCAAGCTGGCGAGCACGTGAAGGATTCATTCAAGGGCAAGGACTACTGAGGCCCTGAAGCACGGACCGCCGTCGGCACCTTGGGTGCCGGCGGCGGTTTTTTTCGCGCCGTCCGTTTCTGCTGCCGGGTCACGCGCCTACGCTGGAGGAGGGGGACGACGACGCAAGACAGAATCGAGGCGACGCTGACATGTCACGCATCGAAGGCGACGAGGACCGCGTCCACACCGAGGCCCCGGCCGAGGGCGACGACGAACTGGACGCCACGGAAATCCGCGCGCATTCGGAGGACCCGGCAGAGGGCGCGGACGACGAGTAGTCCGGCCCAGCAAGTAGTCCGGCCC
>NZ_DAIUJO010000109.1:4959-12294 GCF_036848755.1 Sinomonas sp.
AGTCCGGCCCAGCGAGCAGCCCGGCTCAGCGCGGCGCCGCAACCTGCGAGAGCCGCGCGAGCCCCTTCTCGAAGTCCTTGCCGACCATCTTGTCCATGTTCATGAACGGGGCGAAGAGCTTTGCGGCGCCCCGGATATCACCCGCGAGCGACCAGGTCACGCGCGTACCGCCCGCCTGCGGCTCGAAGGTGAACCCCGTAGGGCTCAGCGACTTGAACGGCTTGAGGAACTCGAGCCGGATGCGAATGCTCCGAGGCTCGACCGATTCCACGATCTCCATGCGGCCTGAGCCAGCCCTGCGATTGCCCATCCAGGCGTACTGCGCCCCCGAGCCCTCGTCGGGGCCCGAGTACACGCGTTCCATCTGCGGGTCGAGGTCCTCCCACGGCGACCACGCGGTCCACCTGCGGAAGCTGTTCACGTGCGGAAAGACCTGATCGGGCGGGGCGGGGATGAAGGCGCTGCGCGTGACGGTATAGGCAGACATACCAGCATGGTAGACGCGGGAGTGTGACCTGCGCCGCATCTCGAGGCCCTCCGGATCCGGAAGGATCTCAAACAACAAAGGGTGCATATTCGGAAACCTCGCGCTACTCTGTGTGGGTGACATCACAGGACATGACCGTGGAACTGACCGCTGAAACGCAGACCGCACTCGAACGTGCCGAGGCGAGCCACCGCCACGAGGCGCTGTTCTCCGAGCGGGCCCACAACATCAAGCAGTCTGCGGTCCGCGACGTCTTCGACATCTCCATCCGGCCGGGCCTGGTCTCCCTCGCGGGCGGCTCGCCAAGCCTGTCCAAGCTCCCCCTCGACCTCGTCGCCGAGACGGCGTCGCGCGTCATCCGCGAGCACGGCATGACGGCGCTGCACTACGGGGGCGGCAAGGGCACCGAGGAGCTCCGGGAACTGATCTGCGAAATCATGGCCGAGGAGGGCATCCTCGGCGCCTCACCGGACGACGTCGTCGTCACCACCGGTTCGCAGTCGGCCCAGGACATCGCGGCCAAAGTCTTCTGCAACCCGGGCGACGTGGTGCTCGTCGAGGACCCCACCTACGTAGGTGCGCTCAACACGTTCGAGGCCTATCAGGTCCAGGTCGAGCCAATCTTCATGGACGAGCAGGGCCTCATTCCCGAGCATCTCGAGAGCCGGATCGCCGCGCTCGAGGCCGAGGGCAAGCGGATCAAGATCCTCTACACGATTCCGAGCTTCAACAACCCCTCCGGCATCACGCTCGCCGCCGAGCGCCGGCAGCGCGTCGTCGACATCTGCCGCGACCACAACATCCTCGTCCTCGAGGACAACCCCTACGGGATGCTTCGCTTCGACGGCCACCCCCTCACACCGCTGCGCGCGGACAACCCCGACGACGTCATCTACTGCGGCTCGTTCTCCAAGATCTTCTCCCCGGGCGTCCGGCTCGGCTGGGCCCTCGTGCCGCGGCACCTCTACCGCCGCTTCTACCTTGCCGCAGAGGCCGTGGTCCTGTGCCCCTCGACCCTCACGCAGCTCCTCGTCACCGAGTTCTTCCGTGTCTTCGACTGGCGCACCTACCTCGCCGAGTCGCGGGCCGTCTACGCCGAGCGCTGCCAGGCCATGCTCGAGGCCCTCACCGAGTACTTCCCTGCCGAGGCGACATGGACGACGCCGGATGGCGGCTTCTTCGTATGGGTCACCCTGCCGGAGGGGATCGACACGTACCCCCTGCTCTATCAGGCGATCGACGCTGGCGTCGTCTTCATCCCCGGAGCCGCCTTCACGCCGTCGGACGTCCCGAGCAGCAAGCTCCGGCTCGCCTTCAGCGGAGTTGCGCCGGAACAGATCCGCGAGGGAGTCCGGCGCCTCGCCCCCGTCGTCCGCGCGGCGGTGGACGCCCACACGGCCAAGGCCCGTTGACCCGCTGACGCTTCCGGCCTTATCCCCGGCGCTCGTACTCCCAGGGGAGCGAGCGGAGATGCAGCCGGTGGCGTGCCGGGCCCAGGGCGGCTTCGTTGCCGTACTGGGCGTCTCCGGCCCAGAGGACTGCCTCGATCTGCCCGTCCTCCGCGAAGAGCTGGACGCTTTCGTAGAGCTCGGGCGAGCGCGACGCCGCGTCGGCGATCGCGAGGGCCGAACCCTCGGCCCCGACCAGTCCGTGGAGCGTCACCCACGTGGGCGGGAACAGGGTCATCTCCCCCGCCGCGTGGCGTGCGAGGGCGACGGAGGGTGCAATCCACACGAACGCCACGTGCTCTCCGACGTTGAGAACGACCTCGCCGCCAGGATCGGCGGCGAGGAAGAACCAGGTGCGCAGCCGTTTCTTCGCCTCCTGCGGCGGCACCCAGCAGGAAAGGTCGACGAGGGCGTCGCCCTCCAGCTCAAGGCCCGTCTCCTCGAAAGTCTCCCGCACCGCTGCGCGTCGGACGGCGAGGGGGGCGGGCCCCAAAGCTGCGTCCTCGGCTGCGTCGTCATCCGCAAGAGGCTCGGGATCGCCGGGGAGAGCGTCTTCGGGGTCTACTCGCCCTCCCGGAAACGCCCACGCGCCAGCGAACGAGCCGCGCCCCGGGCGTTCGAGGAGGAGCACCTCGACCCGCGTCTCTCCGGCCGGCCCGGAGCTGTCGCGAAGGATGACGACGGTCGCGGCGTCGCCCGCGAGGTTCTCTGGCATGCCCCAAGTATCGCGCGCTTATAGGATCGCTTCATGGAGTTCGTGGTCCTCTATGACATCCGCCCGGGCGCCGACGCCTCGCGTCTGCCCGAGGTCTTCCCCCGCCACAAGGCCTACTACGAGGCCTTCCGCGCAGCCGGCGGGGGCGTCAAGGCCCTCGGGACCTTCGAGAACCCCGTGGTCAATGGGTCCATGGGGTTGTTCACGTCCCGCGAGGATGCCGAGCGGTTCGTCGCGAGCGACCCCTTCGTCACCGAGGGCCTCGCTTCGCCGCGCATCCTCGCGTGGGACCCCGTCCGATTCGACTGACAAGCAAGTACGAAGGAGCAGCATGCCCGTCATCGTCACCGCCATCTTCCACCCCGCCGAGGGCAAGAAGGACCAGCTCATCGAGGCCCTCCAAGCCACGATGCCCGCCGTGCACGAGGAGGACGGCTGCCTCCTCTACGCGATCCACGACGCGGAGGACGGGACCGTCACGATGATCGAGAAGTGGACGTCCGCCGAAAGCCTCCGCGCGCACTCGCAGGGGTCGGCGGTCGGGGCGCTCGGAAAGGCCGTCGAGCCCTTCATCTCAGAGCCGACGACCGTCACGACCATGACGCCGATCAGCGCCGGGAGCGCCGAGCGGGGCCTGCTCTAGGCGCTAGGCATCCTCAGCGGGTTCGACGCCGTTCGGAGCGAGGACCTTGTCCATGCTGGTCCTCGACAGGACGGCGCCGACCCCTTCGCTGATCTGGCCCAGGCGCAGGTCGCCGCCGGCCTCGCGGGCCACTTTGAGGCACCCGACAATCGCGCCCAGGCCCGACGAATCCATGAACTCCGTCTCGCGCATGTTGAGGACGAGGAGACGGTGCCCTTGGGCTATTGCATCCGCGACCGCGCTCTTGAGGTGGCCCACGCCGGTCATGGTGAGGCGTCCCTTGACCACGATCTCGGAGTAGCCCTCATGTTCTTCGACCGAGACCGCAATCATTTCGGCTCCTCCCAGCTAGCCCCCATCGGCATCGCTATCAAGTATGCACCGCGCCAAGTACCCTCGGCGCGGGGTGGTCAGAGGGCGTAGATCCTCCACTGGGCAGTGTGCTCGGCCCCCACTTCGAGACGGACGACGTCGGTGCCGGAGTTGAAGGCGTCGGGTGGGCAGGTCATCGGTTCGACGGCGAGGCCGAGGCGGTTGGGAGCCGGCGGCTTCTTGTCCGCCGTGTGGATCTGCAGCCACGGGCACGTCCGGTCCCACGCCATCCCGACCCCTGTGCCGCGTTCGGGATCGCGCACCGCCATTCGTGCTGTTCCATAGCCGTCGAAGGCGATCCCTGTGAACGCGTGGTCGATCTCGGTCGCACCGATCTTCCGCGGGCTGCGGAAGTCGAACTCATGCCCTTCGACGGCCCGTTCCCCGACAGGCAGGAGGCGGTCGGGCGTCACCTCGAGGAACCGCTCGGCGGGGAGCTCAAGCTCCCACGCGTCCAGCGGTGACTCTCCCGCGACGAGATACGGGTGCGGGCACACGCCATAGGGGGCCGCGGCGTCGCCCGTGTTCACGGCGCGCACACTCCAGGTGAGCCCCGCGTCGCCGTCGAGCGAATAGGCCGCCTCGAGGCGGAGCGACGACGGATAGCCCTCCCCGCCCGGGATCTCGACCGCGAGCGTCACCGAACGCTCGTCCTCCGCCACGAGATCCCAGTCAAGCGCGAAGGCGAACCCGTGCAGTGCGCACCCGCGCTCGGTCTCGTTCACGGCGACCCGGAAGGCCACGCCGTCGAACGAATAGCGGCCGTCCTCGATGCGGTTGGGCCACGGGGCGGCGATGACACCGCGGTAGTCCGGAATCGGGCCGCCCTCCGGGAAGGGGACGACGAGATCCCGGCCCCGGTAGGTCAGCTTCCGCAGCGCGCCGGCGTGGCCGCTGACGACGGCCGTGTAGTCGCCTGCACGGATCGTGTACTCCACAGCTCTCCTCAGTTCAGGACGGATCATCAGTACCCGGCCGCCGCATCCACGATCCCCTCGAGCGGAAGCCCCATCGCGAGGTGCCGGACGTTGATCTCGACGCGCTCGCCGAGGAGGGGGCGGATCATCTCGATCGTGTCCGCCGTGTGGGGGGTGATGATCGCGCGCGGTTCGTCCCACAGCGGGTGGCCGTCGGGAAGGGGCTCGGGGTCGGTCACGTCGAGGCCGGCACCGAGGATGCGCCCCTGGCCGAGCTCGGCCACGAGTGCATCCGTGTCGATGAGGCCCCCGCGCGCGATGTTCACGAGCACGGAGCCCGGCTTCATGGCCGCGAGTTCTGCCTCGCCGATGAGCTTCGACGTTCCCGGCGTGAGCGCCGCGGCGACTACCACGACGTCGGCCTCTGGCAGCAGCTCCGCGAGGTGGTCCGCCGTCGTCGTCCGCCTCGCACCGGGGACTGGCGCCTCGGTGCGGCGCACGACGTCCACCTCCATGTCGAACGCGGAGAAGAGCCGCAGGAGCTCGAGCCCGATTCCACCCGCTCCGATGACGACGGCGGTCAAACCGTGCAGCGAGGTCCCCGCGGACTGGCCCCAGCTCCGCGCCCGGATGCGCTCCGGCAGGTGCCGAAACAGCGCGAGGGTGAGTGCAAGCGCGTGTTCGGCAACCGGCTTCGCATAGGCCCCCTTCGCGCTCGTCCAGATCTTGTCGGGGTAGGCGGCGAGCGAATGCGCGTAAGACTCGATTCCGGCCGAGGGCAGCTGCACCCACCGGATCGACGGGGTCGCGTCGAGGATGGCTTGGAGGGCGTGCTTGTCGTTGCCGTGGTCGAGGACTAGGCCCTCCGGCTGCTCCTGGAGGCCGACGACGGCGCCCCCTCCCCCGACGATGGCGTCGGTGAGGAAGGGCAGAGGATCGCCGTGGATCGCGATGCGGGGTGTCGTGGTCATATTGCTCAGCCTAGCGACCTACCCCCGACGCCGGACCGTAGGATCGGGGGGTGCACCGCTTCGCCGTCGTCCTCCCCCTGGCCCCCATGGAGGTCGGCGAGCGCTACGCGGTGCGCAACTGGCCTCTGCACATCACGGTGGCCCCGGTCTTCTCGACGGAGGCGACGACGCAGATGCTCGCCGACCGCATGGGCGAGGTCGCCTCCGCGCATGCGGCGATCGAGGTCGTCGTCGGCCCCGGAGAGCTGTTCGGACCGCGGCACGACACCCCGGCAGCCGTCGTCGACTCTTCCGCCGTCCGTGCCCTTCACGACGCCCTCATCGACGCCCTTGCCCCGCTCGGGTCATCTTTCGACTCGCCCCACTACTCAGGCGAGGGGTTCCGCCCGCACATCACGACGACGACGTGCGGCGCCGCTGAGGAGGGCGCGCGGCTGCGGCTCACTCAGCTCGCGCTCGTCGACATGGAACCGGGTCCTGGGCCGGGGCGCCCCCAGGTTGTCGCCGTCGCGCGGCTGCCCCGACGGCCGTAGGCTCCTGCCGCCCGGCTGCCTCTAGTACCCGACTGGCATCCGCACCGTGTACGGCTCCTCGAGCGCCGCGACCTCCTCCTCGGTTAGCTCGAGTTCGAGCGCAGCCACCGCATCGGGGAGGTGGTGGGGCTTGGTCGCGCCGACAATCGGAGCGGTCACCACGGGATTGCTGAGGACCCAAGCCAGCGCGACTTGCGCCATCGGGACGCCCCGCGCCTCGGCCACGCGCTGCACGGCGTCGACAATCGGCCTGTCGCCCTCGCCGGAGTAGCGGCTCTGGAGCGGATCCGTCGTCGCCCGCCGGGTCTGCTGGTCGCTCCATGGCCGCGTGAGCCGCCCCTTGGCCAGAGGGCTCCATGGGATGGAGCCCACGCCCTGGTGCTCGAGGAGTGGGAGCATCTCGCGCTCTTCCTCGCGTTGCATCAGGCTGTACTGGTCCTGCATCGAGACGAACGGCGTCCACCCGTTGAGCTCGGCCGCGTGCTGCATCTCGGCGAACTGCCAGGCCCACATTGACGAGGCGCCGAGGTAGCGCGCCTTGCCAGCGCGAACGACGTCGTGCAGCGCCTCCATGGTCTCTTCAATCGGTGTCTGGGGGTCGAAGCGATGGATCTGATAGAGGTCCACGTAATCCGTGCCGAGCCGCGTGAGAGAAGCGTCGATCTGTTCCAGGATGGCCTTGCGCGAGAGCCCGGAGCCGCCTGGGCCGCCATGCATGGGGAAGAAGACCTTCGTTGCGAGCACGACATCCTCACGACTGGTGTACTTCTTGATCGCACGGCCTACGATCTCCTCTGACGTGCCATAGCCGTAGACGTTCGCGGTGTCCCAGAACGTAATGCCGAGCTCGACGGCCTGCCGGAAGACCGGCTCTGCCGCGTCGTCGTCGAGCGCCCACTCACTGAAGCCGCGCGAGGTGTCGCCGAAACTCATACAGCCCAGAGCGATGCGGCTCACGCGCAGTCCTGACGTGCCGAGGCGGGTATATTCCATGCCGGGTCCTTCCCTTGAGGTCACGTACGTAAGGCTCTTCATCGACGCTACGACGTGTACCCCCTCCCAAGGAGGCCCTGTCAGTACGTGGTTGGGCGCTACATGGGACCGTTTTGGTCCCTCACACGGGACGCCCGCTCCGTCACGGGACGTCCGCTCCCTCACTGGACGTCCCGCATAAACCGGTCCTCCTGCCCGGCGGCCTTAGATTGTCGGGCCCCCTGCGTAGGCTCGGGTCAGAGCTTGGAGGAACGGG